>JALYYZ010000305.1 GCA_030945985.1 Chloroflexota bacterium | reverse complement strand
AGCCCCGCAGGGTACCAACCGATCTTCAACCCTCCTGCCGCCAGCATGGTCCACAGGAAGTTGGTGTAACCCTCCACCACCTCGCCGGGGTTGTACACCAGCCCATTGCCATGCACCAGGTTCCAGGCATATCTGTACGATATATAGGCGTCATCTATCTGCCAGTCGGGCAGCAGCCTTCCCGCTACCACCAACCAGAGTCCCAGCGCTGCCACGCCCAGACCCCAGGCCGGCCTTGCCCTGGGTGCCAGCGCAGCCGCGAGCAGCAACGCAGAGCCCGCCAGCGCTACTTCAACGACTGTGGGTATGGCTCGCGGCACGGACGTGAGGTGGAGGATCGCGAAGACGGCAAGCGCCAGCCCTGCAAATATGGCGCTCCACCTTGTGCCCAGCCGTCGGAGCGCTGCTAGCCCAACCAGAGCTATACTACCCCCCCACACCAGGCACTCCAGCGCTATTTCGCCCAGGCTCCTCCGGGGCTGCACGCTGATCCAATCAATCGCCACGCCAAGCTGCCTGGGATCGTTTGGATTAGACCTGGTGTCGCTCTCGATATCGACTTGCACATGGGCGGGATCCAGGTAGGGATTCGGTACTTGCCAGGTGTCCAGGTCGAAGCTATATTCCTGGAGAGCGCCCGCAATATTGAGGCTTGCGTACTCTTTGCCGTTCAGTTTTACCTTTACCCTGTCGGGGGACGCCTGGCTTGCCCAACTGGCACCCATGCGTAAGCTGATGAGGGCCTGTCGCCCCAGGTTTCCGGCATAGGGGAAGGTAATCGTAGCATGCCCGGTGGTCCAGCGATAGGTGGTTCCGTCGGCCAGCCTCTCAGGGTCGAAAAAGCCGCTGCTGTTGTCGGGTGGGCTAAAGAGTCCCTCGGCCCTGTAGGGCCCGCCTGGCATGTCGTCCTTGAAGGTAGGGCCGGAGGCAAGCCAATTCAGTAGAAACGGCAGAGCTAACCCCAGCATTACACCCAGGACGATTATTGAGGTAGCTCTCTGTAGCAGCTCGCCGGCGTGTAGCTTCATTCGCTCCGTTGCTCGATAGTTGGCTGGAAGTTCCGCCTATTATAGCACGGCAGCAGCTATGCTGATTGCGCAGGCTTCGTGGGCTGTGGTACAGTTAAAGGCTGTTACCTCACCCGAAGCTCTCATACGGGGCCACCGCAGATGCGAAATTTGCTCGAAACCGCACCAACAATCGACAATAGCGAAGCAACCCGCCTCAAGCTCGAGATTATGGAGGAGGCAGTACGGCTGGGCTTCGATCTGGTTGGCTTTACCTCGGCGAAGCCCTTTCCTGATGCGCAGCGAGTGCTGGAGGAGCGGATCGATGCCGGCCTCTACTCCGGCCTCACCTGGTTCACAAAGGAGCGCGCGGCGGTTGCCGGCGACCCTGCGAACCTGCTGCCCTCGGTTCAGACTATCGTTTCTCTCGGTATCAGCTATCTTGCGGACGAAGCGCCGCAGGCGTCCGAGCCGGGCGTCCCACGCGGGCGGGTGGCGCGTTATGCCTGGGGGCTCGACTACCACGATGTCTTCAAAGAGAGGCTGTGGGCTTTGCACTCTTTCGTACAGGAGCGGTTGGGCAGAGCCGTGGAGGCACGGGCTCTGGTAGACACCGCCCGCATCATCGACAGGGCGGCGGCGCAGCGTGCGGGGCTCGGCTGGTATGGCAAGAACACCAACCTGCTCAACCGTGAGCGTGGCTCCTGGGTTCTCCTGGGTGAGCTGCTGCTGGATGCGCCACTCCCCCCCGACGAGCCTGTGCGCACCAGTTGCGGCGCTTGCACGCGCTGCATGCCCGCATGCCCTACGGGTGCTTTGATCGCTCCGGGCGTGCTCGACAACAACCGCTGCATCTCCTACCTGACTATCGAGCTAAAAGGCCCAATACCGCGTGAGATGCGCCCACTTGTAGGAGACTGGATATTTGGCTGCGATATATGCCAGGAGGTCTGCCCCGTGAACCGCAAGGCTACTCCGGGTAACCACGAGGTCTTTTCCTCTGTACATGGCATCGGCTCCAGTCCCGACCTAATTGAGTTACTTGACATAACCGTAGAGGAGTTTCGCGAGAAATTCCGCCACAGTCCTGTAAAGCGCACCAAATGGGAGGGTCTGCGGCGCAATGCCGCAGTGGCCCTGGGCAACATCGGCGACCCTGCGGCGATACCTGCTCTGGTGCGGGCGCTCAACTCTGAGTCACCCGTCGTGCGTGGTCATGCCGCCTGGGCGCTCGGCAGGCTTGGTGGTGAAGAGGCCGCATCTGCTCTGCTGGAAAGGCGCTGCAATGAAGAGGATCCTTTTGTGCTTGAAGAAATAGAGCTTGCCCTGGCGGTTATTTCGAGCGAGCATGTTGTGCAGGTTGGAGTGTGACAGCAGCGTGACAGAACTGGTGACAGACCCTGGCCAGAGGACCGCGCAGGCTCCTGCTTTCTCATTTGAGCTGGAACAGAGCGTAGCGACCCCTGTGGGTGTGGCGCGGGCAGGGGTGGTGCGTACCCCTCACGGGGAGATAAAGACCCCCGTCTTCATGCCGGTGGGCACCCAGGCCAGTGTCAAATCGCTCTCGCCGCATGAGCTTGAGGGTCTGCATGCCCAGATCATCCTCTCCAACACCTACCACCTCTACTTGCGCCCAGGCTCCGAGCTTATAGAGAAGTTCGGCGGACTGCACAGCTTCATGAATTGGCGCGGGCCCATCCTTACCGATAGCGGCGGTTTCCAGGTTTTCAGCCTGGCCCACAACCGTAAGATAGACGACGAGGGTGTTACTTTCAAGTCGCACATCGACGGCTCAACACACCGCTTCACCCCCGAGATGGTTGTGCGCGTGGAGGAGCAGCTAGGGGCCGACATTATTATGGTGCTGGACGAATGTACCCCATACCCTTCCTCGCACGAGTACAACCTCAAAGCCTTGCGGCGCACCCATAATTGGGCCGAAAGATGCCTGCGGGTACACACCAGGCCGGACCAGGCGCTATTCGGCATAGTGCAAGGCAGTACATATACCGACCTGCGGCAGGAAAGCGCTCGCGTGCTCGGCGACATGGACTTTCCAGGCTACGGCATAGGTGGCCTCAGCGTAGGGGAATCTAAGTCCGAGATGCACGCTATGCTGGAGGAGACTGTGCCCCTGCTGCCCGAAAGGAAGCCTCGCTACCTAATGGGCGTCGGCTCGCCGGAGGACCTTGTGGAGTGTGTGGCGCGGGGTATCGACATGTTCGACTGCGTGCTGCCCACCCGCGTAGCCCGCAACGGCGCGCTCCTGACCAGGGAGGGCCGGCTGCCGATAAAGAGCCCGCGCTACGCCGAGTCGCGTGAGCCGATAGAGGGGGACTGCGACTGCTATACCTGCCTCAACTTCACCCTGGGCTACCTGCACCACCTTTTCCGCGCCAAAGAGCTGCTAGCGTACCGCCTCAACAGCATCCACAACTTGCGGCGCATGACGCGCATCGCGGAAGAGATGCGCGCGGCGATCAT
The DNA here is from genome assembly GCA_030945985.1 of Chloroflexota bacterium. Taxonomy (GTDB): domain Bacteria; phylum Chloroflexota; class Chloroflexia; order QHBQ01; family JADMIH01; genus JADMIH01. Next base: position 1,899 of record JALYYZ010000305.1, on the reverse strand, counting down.
GGCCGGCACCTTTAACGAATATAGCACGGCGTTCCTGGCCCTCTACAAGACCAGTGACAGGGGGGCCGCTATCAAGCAGCGTGAGGCATGGCTGGTAGCCCATGGCAGGGGCACTACGCCCAACCCTGTGTAGGCAGGGTGCCTGTCAGGCAATTCATGTAAGTCGCCACTTTGGTCTGTACTCAAAGGCGGCATTTTGGCCCGTAGTTAAAGAAGAGAAAACAAATCTGAACCCGCAGGGTTCAGATTTGTTTTCTCTTCTTTAACTACAAGGGATGCCTGCGAGGATATTATTACTTGAGGCTATAAAGAGCCTCAAGCAATAAAGTCTCCTGCCCCGGAAGTACGCTCCGTGGGTCGATGAGCAAGCGTCCTTGCTCCACGCGCGCTATTACAGGCACGGTTGCCTCGCGAAGCAGCGCCGCCATGCGGCCTGCTGATTTCTCAGGACTGCTTCCTTCTTCCTCTTGCGGCTCGATGCTTACGCACCAGGTGGGCAGCGTTTCGCCCGGTAGGGAGCCGCCTCCTATCGCAGATTGCCCTTTCTCCACTCCGCAGATCAGGCCGCGAGCACTCAACTGCTCCGCCCAACAGCGTGCGCGACCTTCAAGCTCGGCCTCAGGCATCGAGATCATTCGCCACACGGGTATGGCGCTCTCGGCTTCTCCTTTCAGGTAGTGGAGCAGAGTAGCTTCCAGCGCGGCCAGAGTGATCTTGTCGACGCGCAGAGCACGCGCAAGTGGGTGCCGAGTGAGTTGCTCGACTACTTCCTTCCGCCCGCATATCATGCCGCATTGGGGGCCGCCCAGCAACTTATCTCCGCTAAAGAGCACAAGGTCGGCCCCGGACTGGAGGCTCGCCTGCACTGTCGGCTCTTTAGTCAGCCCATAACGCGCCGTATCGATCAGCGCGCCGCTGCCCACGTCGTCCACCATAAGTAGCCCATGCTCGTGCGCCAGTTGTACGATCTCCGTGGGCGCAGGTGATGTTGTAAAGCCCGTTATACGGAAGTTGCTGGTGTGGATGCGCATCAGGAGGGCTGTGTTTTCGGTGAGAGCCGCCCTGTAATCCTCTATGTAGGTGCGGTTGGTGGTGCCGACCTCCACGAGCCGCGCACCTCCCTGGAGCATGATGTCGGGTATGCGGAAGCCTCCGCCTATTTCCACAAGTTCGCCCCTGGATACCACCACCTCTCGGCCATGAGACATAGCCGCGAGCACAAGCACCAGCGCTGCTGCGTTGTTATTCACCACAAGCGCGCCCTCGCAGCCCGTGACGCGCCGCAGCGCTTCTACGGCATGGGTATAGCGCGAGCCCCTGGCCCCCGCCTCCAGGTTGTACTCCAGGTTACTGTATCCCGCCACATGGCTTACGGCCTCGATGGCGGATTGGCTCAGAGGCGCGCGTCCCAGATTGGTGTGTATTACGATGCCCGTAGCGTTTATCACCTGTTTGAGGCTTGGCGATGCTATGAGCCAGGCTGTATGCGCTGCTCTCTCGGCAACCTCCTGCAAATCGTTCCGGGCTGCATCACCACGCATAATAGCGGAACGCAACAGATCGACCTCCTGTCGTGCAGCGGCCGCCACTATCTCGTGCGGTAGAGCCGCCAGGGCGTCTTGCATAGCAGGGTGTCGCAGAATGCGATCAACAGAAGGTATGCCCCGCAACAATGGAGTACCATTCGGAACCAGATCGGCATCTATGCTCATGCCCCTATTGTAACATGTTGGAAAGAGCCTTAAATCAGGTTAAAGTGAAGAGAGGAGCCATTCAGGTGCTCCTCTCTTCACTGAATTGCCATTGCTCTCTGGATCTAGCGCTTTGTTAGCGCAGGCACAACTGTATCTGTAGGCGTGGCTGATGTAGACGGGGTGGGTGTACCCGAATCAGGTGTTG
>JALYYZ010000276.1 GCA_030945985.1 Chloroflexota bacterium | reverse complement strand
ATACAAAGGAATTCAGATTGAGAGCGACGATTGGCTTTATCAATACAGCCACAACACAAGCATTGGCGGGATGTGTTTCTGGGGTCTACCCCACAAACGCGAATACCGGCCAGCTTTGCCTTGTAAGTGATAAAGCTGCGAAGTTGGTAGAAAGACCAACTATGCACAGTAGCACGCTGCCCGCGCCTAGCCGTCACCCGCTCTCTTATGCCCCTGAGTTCTTCTACGGCAATATCAAAGCTTTGTGCCTTCGCGGTCGCTACTATGCGTTTGCTGATTACGTGGTTGGTATGGGTCCCAAAGCGCTGCTCTTTACGGCTTCGCTTTCTAAGCAGGCGTTTGGTGCCCTTAGTGCCCTTCGCTTGAAGCTTGCTTCTCAGTACTCTATGCCTACGGCGCAAGCCGTTTACCTGAGCACCAGAATAGACGTTGCCCTCGCTGTCAGTGGCAATGTTGACTATGCCAAGATCAACTTGGCGGTATTATCAATATTGCATATAATGGAAGCATGCAGAGCGCTACTTCCGAATATGAGTTCCCTGGCATTTACCAGTTACTCAACCTCCAAAATAATAAGCGGTATCTCGGGCAAGCCCAGAACATTGCCAACCGTATCCGTGAACACAGACGAAGGCGGAACGGCAAGAGTGGAACCAACAGACTCTATAATGCGGCCAAGAAATATGGATGGGATGTATTCCAGTGGTCGGTTGTTGAACGCGTTGACGACGTATCGTTGCTTGATGAACGCGAGAAGTTCTGGATTGATACCCTCAATGTTTGTGACGAAGAAAAAGGATATAACATTTGCACCGACCCACACACTACTCGTGGGTGGCACCATACAACAGAAACCAAAAGGCTACAAAGTGAGAGCGCCTCTAAGAGAATGGGGGCAAGCAACCCATTCTATGGGAAGAAGCACTCCAATAAGACGAAAGCACGAATTGGGGATGCCAATCGAAATCGGCAACGTACGGCAGAGGAGAAAGAGAAGCTCAGGGAAGCTCGTAGGACAAGCGGCTCTGGGAGACCAGCTCGGCCTGTTTGTCAAATTAATCTCACAACGGGCAGCGTTGAGAAAACCTGGGCTTCTGCTTCTGAAGCTGCACATGCCATCGGAATTAAATCAGAAAGAATTAGTAGCGTATGTCTGGGTTATCGGGGGCGAAAGAGTGCGGCAGGGTGGGGCTGGCAGTACCAAGATCAACACCAAGCCAGCCTTTAGGCTCCCCTGGCGGCGGTTCTTCAACATTCACCGTAGTGTACAGGTACCACTTGCCGTCTCTGAGCAACAGATCAGACTCGCCTTGCCTGGTTGCAAGCATCTCGCGGGTTCTATCGTCACAAACAAAGGATATGCTTGCGCGGCCCTCAGTAGTCCAGATCGAGACATGGGAAGGGTACCAGCGCAGGATGCGGTCGTCATAAGTCACGGCTCCAAGAGGCCTGAATACCCGAAGTCGTTTGCGGTCCAGCTTGTAAGCATCGGCAACTTTAGCAATCACGCGCACAACCATCTGAGCAGTAAGGCCCGAGGCTTCCCTTGCGGAATAGTAGATTGCCTTGTGCAAGGCGTACTGCCCAAAGGTGCGAGTATCCCAGGCCGTTTGGCTAATCTCGTTGGCTGTTTTATTGGCAAGACGCAAAGTAGTCAGTAGAGCATGAGCCTGCTCCTGAGTGGGTTGCAGTTTCACCGTGACAGTCAACTTCATGGCTGTAGTATAGCACAAACAGTCGTAAAGATCAAGAATAGAGAACACCACAGAGAGGAATGGTGCGGCTCCTCCCCATATCTAAACAAAGGGATATCCGCCGCAACGGAGACTCGATGAACGAAGAAACAGACGAAACAAACCGGGCGCTCGCGGACTGGGCGGCGTCCCAGGCCATTTTCGGTGGAGCTGAAATGAATATCAGCTTCATGTACAGGCGCGACGGCGCGGCTCGCTACCGCCTGCGTTGGGCCGGGGAGCAGGCTATCCTCAAGCTTTACACTCCTTATGACCTCGCCAGCGGTACCCTCGCGCCGAACACGGCTAAGAGCAGAGCGGCAGCAGAGGCAGCGGGACTGCGGGCCTACTCGCCAATCGGCCTTGCCCCTGAGTTGCTATGGGAGGGGATCGTCCCGCAGCTCGAGGACCGCGCGGTGCTATACAGATGGGTGGAAGGCCAACCCCTGGGCAGGCGTGAGATCGATAATCGCGAGGCAGAGATATACGCCGGCGCGCTGTGGCAGGTGCATCGGGCAGAGATCAGCCCTTCTGTAACCTCCCCACAGCCGGTCAATATGGACAAATGGTGGCTGAGGGTACATGAGCTCTTCAGGGACCTGCCTGGTCCGCTGTTAGAGAGCATACCCCTGGAAGTCTACGACGCCTTTTCTCGTCTAACCCAGGCCGTGGCCGCCGACGCGCAGGCCCACAAACGCTTCTGGGGGCATACGCCGCTCACACCTGTCCAGGGGTCCCCCGCTCCCGAGAACCTGGTCATCAATGGCGACAGCGCCCTCTGGGTAGATTGGCAACTCTATGGTAGCGGAGACCCGGCCTACGAGCTTGCCTATGTCATGTGGGGAATTGCGCCCTATGCGGGACAGGAGGCGGCGGACCGCATCGCCGAGACATACCTGACCAGGGCGGATGACCACATGTTCAGCCGCGAAGTAGAGATATATAAGCGCGTAATCCCCTTCGGTCATATTGTGCGCCTGTTGACCAACGTAGACAGCGTAGGCGAAGAAGGCGCGGCCCACCTTCGCTACTATATGAAAGAATGCCTGCTTATCTACAGCAGGCCCGAGGGGCTAGCCGAGAACGTCAGCACGCAGTTGCAGCAGTGGGCACTAACACGCCTGGGCCTGAAGAAAGAAGCGTGACGGCTCCACACGGCATAAATACCGGTAGCTTCTACGGTATTGCACCGATGCTGTACCGCCCTACAGCAATTAGCTTTGCACAAGCAGACGCTTGATACATTTTACGCTGTACAAGACTTCAGTACAGCAACCCAGCGAATGTATCCTATTGTCAAAGTGCGACTGGTTCCCGAAGGACCAGTGGCGGGAGGCTATTCTCCTGCTCCGCTACACACATTATAGCACATATGGAGGCACTATGAACAGCCTTTTATCTATCTCACCACCCCCGTGGTTACAGCCCATAAATGGGCGTGGCTTTAGAGGTTTTCTGTAAAATGCCTGATGACAAGGCTCAACAGCAACAGCAGTATAACGCGCGCCTGGTAGGCCCCGAGCAGTCTACGGTACGCGGCGAAATAGAGCGGGTAGGCGCGCTGTGGCAGGGCCAGGAGATAGTCGGGCGCAAAAGCCGCTTCCTGCATATATCGCTGAGCGGTCTCACCTGCGTGGGGGCCAATGTGCTCAAGCAGGAGATGCTTGCGCGTGGAGGCGACTGCGCCGTCCATCGCGACTGCCTTACCCTGGAGCGGGAGACCACCTCTGTGCTCCTCACCGGCACGCGCGCCCAGTACGACGACCTGCTAGCAAAGCTGCCCCAGCAAGCCTTTGGCCTGCCGGAAGCAGCCAGGCAGTTGGACGCCCTCCTGCTCAACATCGAGGCGCTACCGACCCCCGTACAAGCCGGCCCCTATACGCTCCCGATAGGCAAGCGCACTCTTATCATGGGGATAATAAATGTCACCGACGACTCCTTCTCAGGCGATTCGTTGGGCACCAGGCCCCATGCCGCTTTAGAACAGGCGCTGAGAATGAAGGCGGAAGGCGCAGACATACTCGACGTTGGTGGGATGAGCACCAGGCCTGGATCAGAGCCTATCTCGATAGATGACGAGATAGGCCGAGTGAGACCTGTTATAGAGCTCTTGCAAAAGGAGAATATCGGCCTGCCCATTTCTATCGACACATACAGGGCAGCCGTGGCCTCGGCGGCGATGCAGGCGGGTGCGCACATTATCAACGACATAACAGCCTTGAGGGACGACCCCGAGTTGGGCAAGGTAGCCGCGCGGCACGAGGCACTGCTGGCGTTGATGCATATACAGGGCACGCCACAGACGATGCAGCAGAACCCCGAGTATGGTGACCTGCTGGGCGAAGTGATCCTCTATTTGAGGGAGGCGGTTGACAAAGCAGTCTCCTGTGGCGTAAACAAAAGCAGAGTGTGGATCGACCCAGGCATCGGCTTCGGCAAGACCCTCGACCACAATCTCGAGTTGCTGCGCCGCCTGGGTGAACTAAAGTCGATCGGGTGCGCAGTGCTTGTAGGCACATCGCGCAAGGGATTCATCGGCAAGCTGTTGCAACAAGAAGGGCAGCCGCCACCGCCACCCGAGCAGCGCGCAACAGGCACAGGCGCGACGTTGGCAGTCAGTATCGCCAATCGAGCAGATATAGTGCGCGTACACGATGTAGCCCAGGCGCGCGAGGTGGTGCGGGTAGCCGATGCCATAGTGAGGCCGAGTGGAAGCAGCTAAGCCCGTAGAGGGCGACGGAGTGATAGCATACCTGGGGCTCGGGTCGAACATGGGCGACAGCCTGGCGCACCTTGAGAATGGACTGGTGGTAGTAGGCATGCTGCCTGGCACGAGAGTAGTCAATAGGTCGCCGCTCTATGTCACAAAGGCATGGGGCAAGACGAACCAGCCTGATTTCTTGAACATGGTTGCGGAGATCAGTACAGAGTTGCCGCCCGAAACTCTACTCTCCGAATGCAAGAAGATCGAGCAGCAGGAAGGCAGAACAGAGGGCGAGCATTGGGGCCCACGCCCACTCGATATTGATATACTATTG
>JALYYZ010000232.1 GCA_030945985.1 Chloroflexota bacterium | reverse complement strand
ATCTTGCAGCTATACAAGCCTACCTCATGCAAAGTCATATTCAAGGGCGAAGACATCGTGGGGGTGAGTAAAGGCGAGATGCGCCGCCTGCGCCGCGAGATGCAGATGATCTTTCAGGACCCCTATGCATCGCTCAACCCGCGCATGACGGTGGGCGACATCATCGGTGAGCCACTGAAGATACACAAACTGGCCACCGGCAAAGCGCGTGAGGAGCGGGTGCAGGAACTGTTGAGGATAGTGGGCCTGAATCCCTACCACGCTAACCGCTACCCGCACGAGTTCTCCGGCGGCCAGCGGCAGCGTATAGGCATAGCGCGAGCGCTGGCTGTGAAGCCCGAGTTCATCGTAGCTGACGAGCCGATCTCCGCTCTTGACGTTTCTATCCGCGCGCAGGTAATCAACCTGATGGAGGACTTGCAGCAGGAGTTCGGCCTTACCTACCTCTTTATCGCCCACGACCTGAGCGTGGTGCGCCATATCTCCGACCGTGTGGCGGTGATGTACCTGGGCAAAATCGTGGAGCTTGCCGACCGCACCGAACTGTACCAGAACCCTATGCACCCCTATACAAATGCCCTTCTCTCGGCGGTGCCTCTCCCCGACCCGATAGCCGAGACCAAGCGCGAGCGCATTATCCTCACAGGCGACGTGCCCTCCCCGATCAACCCTCCCAGGGGCTGTCACTTCCATACCAGGTGCCCAATAGCCATAGGCGCCTGCAAAGAGATAGACCCTCCCCTACAAGAGAAGAGCCCAGGACACTGGGCCGCCTGTATCAGAGTATAAGTTGTCTTATAGAGTAGAGAATCCTCTATAGAGAAGGAACAAACCAAAACTCGCAGAGTTTTGGTTTGTTCCTTCTCTATTATTACCTGCAAGGCAGGTTCATAGCGCTATGGAAGCTGTAATCTTCACAGGCATACAGGCATCAGGCAAGTCGAGCTTCTACCTGGCTCGCTTCTTCCACACCCATGTGCGCATCAACATGGACATGCTGCGCACCCGCCACCGCGAGAGGCTCCTCCTGCGCGCCTGTCTGGAGATGAAGCAGGCCTTCGTGGTGGACAACACGAATCCCAGCGTGGAGAGCCGCCGGTTGTACATCGAGCCGGCAAAGTCGGCAGGGTTCTATATCACGGGCTATTATTTCGCTTCGGGTGTAGCAGAGGCGATCACGCGCAACAATCTCCGCACGGGCAAGCAGCGCATCCCTCCGCAGGCCATAGGCGGCACATACAAGAGGCTAGAACTGCCATCTTATACCGAGGGGTATGATGCTCTATATCGAGTGATGCTTGGCGAGCCGGGGCAGTTTCTGGTGGAGGAATGGTAACCGAAACCAAAAAATCGCTTGACGTGCCGTTCGTCACTATGGTATAGTCGCAATAGTACAACTCTATATCAAATGACCGCGAACAGAACGAGTAGGCCCAGAAGCGGGGTTCAGAGAGCCGTAGATGGTGTGAACCGGCACCGGCGCAGGGGCTGAATGGATCTGGGAGTTGCGCACCGAAAGGCAACGAGTAGACTGCGCCGGAATGCTTCACCGTTATCAGGAAGCTGGGTATCGGCAGACACGTCCCACCCCGTAGGCACAGTATGGTGGAAGTGACTAGGTACCCGTAGAGTGCGGCTAAGGCCGAACAAGGGTGGCACCACGAAAGCATTGCTCTCGTCCCTCGATTGGGATTGAGGGTTTTTTGTTTTAATGGTGCGGAAAGGGGTTCTCTATATGATAGTTGAAGCTATAGACAAACTGGTACGAAGCGAATCGCTGACCGACGCTGAAGCCTCGGGCACTATGGAAGAGATCATGGACGGGGTGGCAACCCCAGCCCAGATAGGCGCTCTGCTCATGGGCCTTCGCATGAAGGTCGAGACCGCTGATGAGATAGCGGGCCTTGCCCGGGTGATGCGATTGCGGGCTACTCCCGTCGAGGTGGGCGACCTGCGGGTGGTCGACACCTGCGGCACGGGTGGCGACCGCTCGGGGAGCTTCAACATTTCCACCGCTGCTGCCCTCGTGGTGGCCGCCGCGGGTGTGCCTATCGCCAAACATGGCAATCGGGCGATGAGCAGCCGCTGCGGCAGTGCCGATGTTTTGGAGGCGTTGGGAGTACAGATCAACCTCGACGCCGAAGAGGTGGGCCGTTGTGTGCGTCACCTGGGTATCGGCTTTATGTTCGCGCCACTCTTCCACCCTGCTATGAAGTACGCTGCGCCTATACGCCGTGAGCTGGCTACCCGTACCGTCTTCAACATCCTCGGCCCCCTCACCAACCCTGCCGGCGCGCGTATGCAGGTGCTTGGCGTTGCCGACCCGACGCTGGCCGCCAAGATGGCTGCCGTGCTTGAGCGGTTGGAGACGGAGCACTCGCTGGTGGTGCATGGTCACGGTGGCGTGGACGAGATAAGCATAACGGGTCCCACCGATGTCTACAGGGTACGGCACGGCTACCCTACCGAACACCTTGAGATATCACCCGAGCAGGTAGGGCTGCCTAGCGCGCCTCCTGAAGCTATAGCCGGCGGCACTGCTGAAGAGAACGCGGCAATAATCCGCTCTATTTTCGCGGGAGAGCGAGGACCCAGGCGGGACGTGGTGTTGATAAATGCTGCGGCTGCCCTGTTCGTGGCTGGCAGGGCCGAGAACCTTATAGAGGGTGTGGGGTTAGCTGCCGAGGCCATAGATAGCGGCGCGGCTGCCCGGCTCCTGCGGGAGTTCGCCGACTTCAGCCGCAACACTGTATTAGTGGGCGACGAGCCGATGCATGATATTGAGCCTGCGGTTCCTCAGAAATCATCACGGCGCAAAGCATCTGCCCCTGGCGCTAAGGACGAGGTTAAGTCGGAAGCCAAGCCGAGGCAGCGGAAACAACGGAGCGCCGCGTGAGCATCCTCAGCACCATAGTGGCCCACAAACGCGAAGAGGTCGAGGCTCGTAAAGCTCTGCTGCCTCTGTCGAGCCTGGCGAGCAGTTTGCCCTCCAGGTCTATGCGTGATTTCCGCGCGGCGTTGACCGACATCCGCAAAGCTGCGCCCAGGGTGATAGCCGAGGTGAAGCGCCGCAGCCCCTCGAAGGGAGATTTGCGCCCCGACCTCGACCCTGCCGAAGTAGCAGCTATCTACGAGCAGAATGGCGCGGCTGCTATCTCTGTGCTCACCGACGATCGCTTCTTTGGCGGCTCCCTTGCCGACCTCGTTGCCGCGCGCCAGGCAGTTTCTCTGCCTGTGCTGTGCAAAGAGTTCATAGTGGATCCTTACCAGATATATGAGGCCAGAGAAGCAGGCGCTGACGCCGTGTTGCTGATAGCCGGTGTGCTTGATACTAACCGGCTGCGCGACTATCGCATGCTGGCTGCGGAGCTGGGTATGGCTTCGCTGGTAGAGGTGCATAGCGAATTGGAACTCGACAGCGCGCTGCTTTCGGGGATGGAGATAGTTGGCATCAATAACCGCGACCTCAACACTTTCACTGTCAGCTTGCACACCACCCGCCGCATATTGCCGCTGGTGCCTGAGGGCGTCGTGACCGTCAGCGAAAGTGGTATACACACAGCGTCGGACAGAGACTTTATCTCTTCTCTGGGGGTCGATGCCTTGCTGGTTGGTGAAGGCTTGCTTGTGTCGCCCGACCTGGCTCTGGCTACACGCGAAATATGTGGCGTCTCGTCGGACATGGCGAAGGTCATCTGATGATATTACCCGCCGCTCCTCGCGCTACTACGGGCAGACCGCTTGTGAAGCTTTGCGGCATCATGAGCCCTGAGCACGCGCTGGTTGCCGCCGATGCCGGCGCAGATATGATCGGCCTCGTCTTTGCTGAGAGCAGACGCAGAGTCGACTTGCAGACGGCCGACGCGATCAGCCAGGCTGTGTACGGGCACGTAAGCAGGCCACTCCTCGTTGGCGTCTTTGTCAATGAGAGCCCTGCTAATGTGCTCAAGACCGCGCGAGTGGTGGGCCTCGATATAGTGCAACTCAGCGGCGATGAAACACCCGAGGAGGCCGAAGCGTGCGCGGCGCATTTCCCTGTGATAAAAGCCTTCCGCTTTGACAGAAGCGTATCGCTAGATAGAGCTAGGGAGAGAATGGAGCCCTATATGAGGTCAAGCGCCGACATGCGCCCCCTGGTAGATGCTTACCACCCCACGGAATATGGCGGCACCGGCGAGATAGCGGACTGGGAATTGGCTGCCCTGTTATCTGCTGAGACCGGCCTGATGCTGGCGGGCGGTCTGCAGGCAGGCAATGTGGGCCTGGCAATAAAGAGCGTGCGGCCCTGGGCGATTGATGTTAGTAGCGGCATCGAACGGGACGGGGTTAAGGACGCTGCCCTGATGCGTGAATTTGTGGGTGCCGCGCGGCACGCAACTATAGAGAGTGAGGCGTGAAAGAGATGGTAGCACTAGAGCCTGAGAAAAAAGAAGAGATATATAACCTGCCCGATGCTCGCGGGCGTTTCGGGCAGTTCGGTGGGAGGTATGCGCCGGAGGTGCTTATGCCGGCGCTGGACGAGCTTGAACAGGCGTACACCGCTTGCAAGTCGGATCCGCAGTTCGTAGAGGAGTTGAGAAACCTCGAGCAGCATTACGTGGGCCGCGCCACGCCGCTATACTTTGCGGCGGGGCTTACGCGCGAGATGGGCGGCGCCTCTATTTATCTGAAGCGCGAAGACCTGGCGCATACGGGCGCGCACAAGATAAACAATGCCCTCGGGCAGGCGCTGCTTGCCAGACGGATGGGAAAGCACCGCATCATCGCAGAGACGGGTGCCGGCCAGCACGGGGTAGCCACCGCTACCGTGTGCGCCATGCTGGACCTCGAGTGCATTGTTTACATGGGCGAGGTCGATATACAGCGCCAGGCGCTCAACGTCTTCAGGATGAAGCTGCTTGGAGCCGAGGTGCGACCTGTGACCTCCGGCAGCAAGACCCTCAAGGACGCCATCAACGAGGCCGTGCGCGACTGGGTGGGCAACGTCGAGACCACCTATTACTTGATAGGCTCGGCGGTGGGCATGCACCCCTATCCCACTATTGTGCGCGACTTTCAGAGCGTTATCGGCCTTGAGGCTCGCCGGCAGTGCCTGGAGCAGACGGGCAAGTTGCCTGACCATGTAGTGGCCTGCGTGGGCGGCGGGAGCAACAGCATTGGCATCTTCTATCCCTTTATAAACGACCGCTCGGTGAAGCTGGTGGGAGTAGAGGCTGCGGGCGAGGGTATTGACGGTGGTAAGCACGCGGCTACCCTGGTGGCGGGCACAGTGGGAGTGCTGCATGGTTCGCGCTCCTATATGCTACAGGACGAGCATGGGCAGGTGGTCGAGACACATAGCATCTCTGCAGGTCTTGACTATCCAGGGGTGGGCCCTGAGCATAGCCACCTCAAAGAGACGGGCCGCGCTCAATACGTCGGCGTTACCGATGCAGAGGCGCTCGAAGGTTTTAAGCTCCTCTGCCGCACTGAAGGCATCATCCCTGCGCTCGAGTCGGCCCACGCGATATACCACGCCGCTCAGATGGCGCGCTCGCTGCCCCCTGATGAGATTATAGTGGTGAACCTGTCGGGCAGGGGTGACAAAGATATGGGCACGGTAGCCGAGGTGCTTGGCGTGACGCTGGGTGTGGCTGCAACAGGCGGGGAGGAAAAGTAGTGGGCCGCATCGCTAACACCTTCAGGCGGCTGCGCAAAGCCAACGAAGCCGCCCTCATTCCCTATCTGACTGTTGGCTACCCGTCGCTCGATGCCACCAGGCAACTCGTGCCGGTGATAGCCCGCCAGGGTGCCGACCTGATCGAGCTGGGAGTGCCTTTCAGCGACCCTATGGCCGACGGAGCTACCGTGCAGCGCTCGTCGGAGGCTGCGCTCAACAATGGGGTGAACCTTGCCACATGCTTGCGAGTGGCAGCGGACGCCCGTCGCGCCAACGATGTGCCTCTGCTATTTATGAGCTACTATAACCCTATTCTCACCTATGGCGTTGAGCGATTTGCCCGCTCGTGCGTGGCTGCGGGGATTGACGGCCTGATAGTGCCCGATCTGCCCCCCGAAGAGGCGGAGGAGTTGAAATCGGCCTGCACCGAGGTGGGTATCGATCTGATATTCCTGGTGGCCCCAACCAGTACCGATGAGCGCCTGCGGCGGGTGGCTGAAATGGCGAGTGGTTTCATCTACTGTGTATCTCTCACAGGCGTCACTGGCGCGCGCACCGAGCTGAGCCAGGGGATCAAAGCAATGCTGGATCGTGTGCGCCGTTACACCGCTCTCCCCCTGGTGGTAGGGTTCGGCATCAGCACGCCCGAGCACGTCAGAACAATCTCGCATATGGCTGATGGCGCGGTAGTCGCCAGCGCGCTGATAAACTACATCGAAACGCTAGCGGAAGATGACATGGTTACAGGCGTCTCCGAGTTCGTTCGCGACCTGAAAGCGGCCACTGTAAGAGAGGTATCCGCCGTTAGCGGGTAATGCAGACTTACGCAGCTTCATGGACCTTTTAGCTTCTTTCCAAGAACAAACAATCAAAACCCGCAGGGTTTTGATTGTTTGTTCTTGGAAAGAAGCACACCTTCCCAAGAGGTCCATGAAGCTGCATTAAGTAACCTCTTGCACCTAGAAGAAGCAACAACCACAACCCGGACGGTTGTGGTTTGTTGCTTCTTGAATATGCCCTGGCGTAAACCCTGTGTTATACTGGCTTGACGGCACCGTGCCGCCTCTTAGGAGGAGATCCGCAGACGATGCACTCTACGCGTGAAAACTTTGCCAGACCTGAAGATATAACTGCTATTCTCGCGATGAAGCGGATTGCCGTGGTAGGGCTCTCGTCCGACCGGAGCAGGCCAAGTAACGGTGTAGCTCATTATATGCAGAGGATGGGGTACGAGATAATCCCCGTGAACCCTGCTGAGCGGGAGATACTGGGTGAGAAAGCCTATCCCAGCCTGCTCGATATTCCCGAGGCGCCGGAGGTGGTAGACGTTTTTCGCCGCCCTGAGCATGTGTCCGCTGTAGTGGACGAGGCGATAAAGATCGGAGCAAAGGCTATCTGGCTACAGCTTGGCGTGGTGGACGAAGGTGCCGCCCGCAGAGCGCGGGAAGCGGGCCTAATCGTCGTGATGGACAGATGCATCAAGGTTGACCACGCCTTGCGCAGTGCCTGATCTGTCGCCAAGAGAGCATTAGTAGTTTGTGTATTGCGCACCGAAGGTGCGCAAT
>JALYYZ010000228.1 GCA_030945985.1 Chloroflexota bacterium | reverse complement strand
AGGAAGTGAAAGGTAAAGGAGAAGTTTTATGAACGAATCGTCACAAAACCCGCTTGCGTCAGAGCCCAAACTCAGGGTCGCGGCTGGCGAAGATCTGCTCGGGGAGCAGAGGGGGCTTGGTATCAGCATTATGGCCTTCAAAGTGCGCCCGCACGATGAGAGTGGCCTGCTGGTCCTGGAACATACTTTTCATGCAAAAGGCGGCCCTCCACGACACTTGCACTACGGCCAGGACGAATGGTTCTACGCACTTGAAGGCGAGTTCATCATCGAGGTTGGAGAGACAAAGATGAGGCTCAACCCTGGTGACTCATTGCTTGCGCCGCGCAAGGTGCCCCACGTATGGGCCTATGCCGGTAACGCAACCGGCAGGATATTGATAACGTTCATACCCGCGGGCAAGATGGAAGCCTTCTTCCGTGAGGTGACGAAGGCCAATGCGATGCCGCCTCAAGATCCTGCCCTGTGGCGTGCACACGACATGGAGTTGCTTGGCCCGCCTCTGGCTGTTGAGTAGGAGGGGGCATGGATTGCCTCTCCGCCCCTTTCCCTTAAGGAATAGAAAAAGGACAAACAATCACAAACCATCAGGGTTTGCGATTGTTTGTCCTTTTCAGTGACGCTCTCCTATCTGAGTGACCGCTCTATACGTGAGCTTACATCTCGACCCGCTCGCGGGGCACTATCAGGGTTGGCAAGGCCGCCCCGATAGCTTCCCTGTGCTGTTCGAGCCAGGGAGGGAGGATTAGCTGCTCGCCCAGGTGGGAGGGGTCCTCGTCCAGGGCGAAGCCGGGGCCGTCTGTGGCGAACTCGAAGAGCACCCCGCCGGGCTCTCGGAAGTAGACCGACTTGAACCAGAAGCGGTCGATCACCTCCGTTGGGTGCGCCCCACCCGCGATCACCTCTCGGCGAGCAGCGATCTCTTCTGCGTCATCGGGCATCCGCCAGGCTATGTGGTGTACGGTGCCTACGCCCTGCTGGGCTTGCTCCTCGTGTGGCATCTCACGAACGTCGATCACCTTGCCTGAGCCGCCTCCCCGCACACCGAAGCGCGTCCAACCGTTCTCGGTGCCAAGTTGCTCAAAGCCCAGTATGCCGGTGAGAAACCGTGCCGTCTTCTCCAGGCTGCGCTCCCACAGGCGAGCCGTATGGAGACCGAGCACCTGGTACTCTACAGGTACAGGGCCTTCCTCCCATGGGGTGAACTGGCGCTCGTCAGCCGTCTCTACGAGGGCTAGCTCCAAGCCATGCAGATCTTGCAACGGCAGCGCGGGTTCGCCAAAGCGGGTCTCGCGGGGCTTTGTCTCCACCTTGAACTCGGCCAACCTCTTTTGCCAGTAGTCCAGGCTACCCGTAGGCACTGCCAGCGATACCTCTACAGACATGCCGGTGCCTTTGCGGCCCGGGGGCATATCGGCCCATGGAAAGAAGGTCAGGTCGGTACCTGGGTGCCCCGCCGCATCGGCATAGAAGAGGTGGTAAGTGCCCGGATCGTCCTGGTTGACGCTCTTCTTCACCAATCGCATGCCGAGCACGCCGTTATAGAAGTCGAGGTTCTGTTGAGCCTGTCCGGCTATGGCGGTGATGTGGTGTATGCCTTCGATCCTCGTGGGCTTTGTGCTCGCCTTGCCTGTATCCATTGCAATATCTCCTTTGCTCCAAGCTATATTGCCGCACCTCTCTCATGCCGCTGGCCTCAGCAACATGGGGGCCGGCTTCCACCCTCGCCCTGTTCAGCAGGTGGCGCTCTCAACGATTGCCTGTTCAGCATGGCGACCAGGCGATGGGCCGCTCTTTCTCGCTCTTTTAGTCCAGCCACCGAGGCGCTTTGTTGTACTATAGCGTCAACCGTACCACGTTAATCCTGCGATGCCAAAGAGGGGCAGTGCTTATATATGAGGGCCAGAATTATGAGAGCTCACAGGCAAGGCAAAGGATGGCCCAATCTAACATACCGAGCGCGTTTCCATCAGGTAAAGCTTCCGTTCAACCGTTCTGCACCCGTTTATGGTTGCGTTCCCTCTGAGGGCATACCCTGACCAATCAGGAGGCACTCATATAAACTTAACCAGGCCAACTTGCCAACGATTGTAGACACTAAATACGTCGAGGGGCGTCTGGATAGGCTGCGCGAATCTTAGGGTTACTCTGACCCTGAGAGGATGCGCGACGAAGCCCGCCCTGGCATAAAGGCGCGCAGGCCAATCGCTGAGGGCTTGTATAGCTTAGTGCAGCTTCATGGACCTTTTGGCTTTTCCAAAGGCAACAAATCAAAACACGGAGGGTTTTGATTTGTTGCCTTTGGAACGAAGCGCTCTTTCCTCAAGAGGTCGCCTGAAGTGGCATTAGGAAGCGGCCACGCCACGGTATGATTACCCGTCACAAGGCGCGTTGGCATGTTGTGCTATTGCCGGCTTCGCGCCCTGGACGCAGCGAACATCGTTCTCAGGGTTCGTCTCTGTATGGTGGAATTATATTGTCGAACTCGCCTGATGCTCTCATGCAGTCACTGACGTCCGCAAGGGCTCCAAAGCGTGAGGCCGTGGAGGAGGCATTTGCTGTCTGCCTACAGCCGGCTACGGCTGTTCCATCGTCTCTCTCACCTTTGTATATAACGCTGTTGAGCCCCCTACCGACCGGGTAAATCTTGACAAAGCCATCTTTAGACATATCCCCTCCTACAATTGAACAGCGAATTACTTACCACCCATAGAACCACAAAACGCTCAACCCCAAAATCCCCTGGCTATACAGGGGCCTGTCTCGGTCAAGCTTATGGCGCCACAGCCAGGTCAGCTTCTTCTGCTGCAATTGAATAACCTGCCATCCTGGGCCTTGCGTAGGAGTCGACAATCACGGCTCCTTCTCTCGAACTAACAAGAATGGTGCCCGTTGCGCCATCAGTGAAGGTCATCACCACGGCAATCCCCGCCTTGTGTGTGTCTGCCCGTAACGTAACATTCTGTATATCGATTCGCTTTACGGTCTTGCCGCTGAAGTCTGCAATGTCCATCTCCAACTTCATTATCGGTTCCTGCTGATTTTGCATAGTGTTCTCCTATAATTGTAGTTGCGGCCCACCTGCCGATCTAAGGTTTGATCTGCTCATGCTTCACCCCCATGAGGTTACGGTTGTCTGCGCTGACGTCACAACGCACCACTATTGTCATTAGTGCCCGCGCTATCGCGATAAGTCGGCTGAGACAAAGCCATCTCACTTGTTCCATCACGACCCGAGTTCGCGTCGCGCCCTTGCGCGCTCCCTTTCTGGCGGTTCATATTCGTTGTGGCCACCATCGCCTCGACCATTTCGTGCGTGTAGAACCGCTCGGGGTTCAACTGGCGAGCCATTATGCGTGCCCCCACTATGAGTGCATTGCTCAGGAAGTAAGCCTGGTACATCCCCGACTCCCTGATATATCCATCGATCTCGGCAATGGTCCCCTCAGGGAGGCGGATATAATAGCGACCCGTTTTTACCCCACCTGTCATCTTTGGCATAAATAGTCCTCACCTGCTGTTGTCAACTCCGGCAAAAGGGCTCGGCTACCTGAGCGTGCCGGACTTGCGCGCTTCCGGTGTATGGCCCACGGCCTCTCAGGTTGGCTCCTCGGTTGGCTGCGCCCTGAATAGCGTGATTGTGCCCCGCGTGTCCTTTGCCTTAGCTCTTTGCACTAATAACGCTGCAAGTCCCATGCTGACTTTTAGATCGTTGTTGATAATCGGCGCGATATCGAAGGTAGCAGTCATACCTTCTGCCTGTAATAAACGCTCTACATGAGCCGCAAAGCCATCTGCGTCCCCTGCCGAGCATAGCAGACCGAACTCGTCGCCTCTGAAACATCGGAAGATTTAGTCATGATTGATCTGAGACATAACCGAGTGGATGTGGGCATCGGTGTTCGTGCAGCCGGTTTTCAGGTTATGGCTGTGGATGTTGTCAATTACCAGAGCGCTGGACGTAAGCCTCTGGCGCTCATCTTCTCGGGATCCGGGTAGCCCCAGACTTCGCTCAATCTGTCAAGATAGCCCTCGGCGGCTGAAATAGCCTCCTCAACGGTCGGGTAGGTTGGATAGCTCGGGTCTACGTCCAGGCTTGGGTCTTCGATAGGCCAGGGAACGCCTCCCGACAGCGCGTCACCATAGGGATGCAGAACGGTTACACGGAAGCTGTTCTTAATGGGAATGCGCTCGATACGATAGGTCCAGCCATCCCTCAGCTTACCTGTAGCAACGTCAGGATCGCTTGGTTTATTTGTGTTCAGGTCCGCCATTTGGTCAACTCCTCGGAACGAAGGCATGTAGTAACCAGGTTATTGCGCAACAGTTGTCGCTTTGACTATGTGCCGTCCTTCATCCATATAAGGACCGTTCGGTTTGTGCTCGTGAAGTTGGAGATGGCAGTACTTGCTCCTAGGCATAGTGTCGGCCACCTGCCTGAAACGAGTGTCTACTTTCTGATCTCATGGTTATGGTTGATGGAGGCAACCTGTTGATAGTGTTACTATGTCACTTTCTTCACAACTTGTCAACACTTGTCTATAAGTATCCCAGCAGAGGTGCTCACTACGCAGACATGCTATAATAACATGCTTGCCTATGGAACTCTCTGTGTCTGAAATTGCGAACGTCCCGACCTTTGCGGGCGCTTTTACGCCTAACCTTGCGTTATCAGTTTTCACGGCGGCTAAGACCCCTTGCTTTAGCTATGGGGATACAGCCGCATGACGAAGCAGGCTAGTTGAAAGTTGTTTCATAGTTCCTCCGTAATAATGGTATAATAAGCGTGACAAAGCACCTTACCAGCAGAATAGTGTTTGGCGGTTCCGCAGTAAGTCCTTCCTGCGGGTAAAAGCACTAAGGTAGTTGTATGTGTGCGTGCTATACACAGGTTGTTGAGGTAACACTCGCTTGTGTGCATGAAATGTCAAACGGGCAGGAGGTGCCCAACGCCCAGAGTTCTCTCGAAGCGTAGAAGCCCCCGGATTTATCCGTGGGGTACCTCACACCACCCTGGTCCTATAGGAAACCATGTCTGCTAAGCGCAAACTCGCCTCAGCCCTCTTCAAAGGGCTCTACTTTGCAGGAAAAAAGTTCCACGACGGCGGTATATCGATCCTGAGCTACCATTCCCTGGACGATTACGGCACCCCTTTATCTGTGTCACCGCGTCTCTTCGCGGCCCACATGAAAGTGCTGGACGCTGAGCGGTATACGACCCTGACCATGTCACAGGTTGCGGAACATCTGGCCGACGGACTAGCTTTCCCGCCGCGCTCGGTGGCTGTCACCTTTGATGACGGCTTCGCTAACCTGGCGAGCGTAGGCGCCTCCATTATGGCGCGCTACGGCGTGTCGGCCACGGTATACGTGATCGCAGGGATGGCAGGCAAGGTGACAGCGTGGACCGACACCGGAGGGATCTCGCTGCCGCATCTCCCACTGCTTACCTGGAAGCAAATAGAGGCATTGCAGGCCGGAGGAGGTCCCGCGCACATAGAGATCGGGGCGCATAGCATGACCCACGGCTTCCTGACAGACTACCCCAGGCAGCAGCTCGAGTACGAGCTAGTTGTGGGCAAGGCCGAGATCGAGCGCAGGCTGGGTGTACCGGCGAGCGCATTCGCCTATCCGCAGGGCGACTACAACGCGAGGGTGGTTGCGGCGACACGCGGGGCCGGATATACTACCGCAGTCACCGTCGATCAGGGCCGGGCTACGCCACGCTCTGAGGCGTTCATGCTGCCTCGGCTGCTGGTGAGCAATAACACAACCCCAGAGCGTCTGAGAGCTGTCTTGACGCCGGCTTCCGGCTCTGCGTACGTCGCAATCAATATACTCTTCAAAAGAGTGCTTGGCCGCCCACAGTGGCCCAGGCGAGCCCCTGGGGAGGTAGATAGCACGCGGACGATGGATCAGGCTCCGGAGCTTGCGGAGGAGTCGGGGGTTAGTGTTAGAAGCACGATCTCCGGCATCTAACCTCTGATCCTTAATTTTGATCCACCGTCGCAAGGAGAATTCTGTTGCCGAAAAGCAAGCAAGAAATAAGGAATGAATGCACGCGCGCTCTTTCCGGCCATAAGCGCAGGCTGCCCGGCGAGTGGCTCCAGGCATTGGCAACGTCGCCGCTGATAGATATGCTCCCAGACTTGTATGGTCAGGGTGAAGCAATAGCCTCACTGGAGCGCCAGGTGGCCGACATGCTGGGGAAAGAGGCGGGTGTTTTCGTCATGAAGGGGATCATCGCCCAGCTAACAGCCCTGCGCGTGTGGACCGACCGGTCGGGCGCATGGACGGTCGCGCTACACCCACAGAGCCATATAGACCTGGACGAAGGAGATGCTTACGAGCGCCTGCACCCTCTGCATGGCATCCGTATAGGCAGCAATAACCAGCCCTTCCTGGTGGCCGATCTGGAAACCATACATGAGCGGCTGGGCGCTGTTGTAATTGAGTTGCCACTCAGGCGTGCAGGCTACAAGCTGCCGTCGTGGGACGAGCTTGTTGCAATCTCGGAATGGTGTCACAAGAATGGCGTGCCCCTACATTTCGATGGCGCCCGACTCTGGGAGTGCGCGCCCTTTTACGAGCGCAGCTATGCAGAGATAGCAGCCCTCTCAGACTCGGTCTATGTGTCGCTGTACAAGGGCCTGGCGGGCCTCGCGGGCTGCGTGCTGGCAGGACCGGAACGCTTCATTGCTGAGACGCGCGTGTGGAAAAAGCGGCACGGTGGGGACTTACCTACCGCCTTTCCCTATGTGCTCGCAGCGGAACTAGGGATGCGCGAGCATTTGCCCAGGATGGGCGACTACTATGCGCGGGCACGCACGCTTGCCGCCACTCTGGCTGCCATACCGGGCGTCACCATTGTCCCCGATCCACCACATACGAACGCCTTTCAGCTCTACCTGCTTGGAGAGCAGGAAGAAATCGAGAAGGCGGCGCTCGAGGTAGCAGAGGCAGAAGGTGTCTGGTTGTTCGGGGGGTTCATGGAGACCGCATTGCCCCGCCTGTGGACGACCGAGGTCACGGTCGGAAGCGCAACGGCAGAGTTGACAGACGACGAGGTTGCAGGTCTCATGCGCAACCTACTCAGCCGTCTCTCGCCATGACCTTCTCCGAGGCATAACTGAGCTGTCCGACTACCTCATCATCCGGGATCAGGGCACAATGCAAATAGGCGTGACACGAATACACCGCTATTCGGATTGGTATCAAGCGAGCCACAATATTGCGCCGTCACCTCGATTGATCGCCTTGTACCCACGCCCCTTGTGGCAGAACAACGCCCCGGTCACCGTAAAGAACAATAGGCACTGCTACTTAAACATCTCAAATGCTCTGGAGCCTGCGGTATATGGCTGTAAGTTGCTCAGCGTGCTGCTCCCAGCGGAAGCGCTGCTCCACGAAGGCTCGTCCTGCATGGCCCAGGCGCGCTCGGGCAGCGGGGTCCTCCAGGAGGCGGGTGACTACAGCGGCAAAGTCGGGCGCGTTATCAGCTACCATCAAGTCTCGTTCAGCTACTCCGCCCACGCCTCGATTGGCTATAGAGGTAGCCACGACGGGAGCACCGACCGACATAGCTTCCTGCACCTTCATCTGTATGCCGGAGCCGGAGCGCAGGGGACAGATCGACACGGTGGCTCGGCCCAGGTAGTCGCTTACATCAGGCACCCAGCCTAGCACAGCGATGCCGTTTTGCGCCTCATCTGTCGCTGCCAATGCGCGTACCCGATCGGTGGGGTTGGTTCCCACTATCTGCCAGCGCAGAGTGGGGTGCTCTGCCCGCAGGAGTGGCCACACCTGGGATGCGAACCACAGGACCGCTTCTTCGTTCGGGTGATAGCCCATGTTGCCGGTGAAAATCAGGGTAGCCGGGTCGCGCCCCTCAGCGCCCACAAAGTGGAAGCGCTCCGTATCAACACCCATAGGCAACACCGTAATATTCTCTCCGCCCCCAAGCTCCACCTTGTCCGCCGGTGAGGTTACAATCAATTCGGGAAAGCGGCTGCACGCCGCCTGCTCGTAGGCTCGCACTCTCCTGTATTCGGTGTTGTACGCAGCGCGCTGCAGGCCGCTCACCTGCCGGCGACGGTCGGCCAGGTTCAAGGTGAGCGAGTCGATCATATCTACAACAACGGGAACGGGAGGCCGGTCGCCACTACGATGTCTATCCCAGACATATGGCAACATGCGGATAAGGGTGACATGGATCAGGTCGAAGTGGGTGCTGCCCAGCAGAGAGGCCAACTGCTGCTCTACCTCGCGCGAACGATAATAGCTGACCTGAAGGGGCACCGTCGAGAGAGCGCCCCGCGCCAGGTTCAGCATAGATTGCCAACGTGGGAGGGGCACAACTATCACTCGCTCGCACAACCTGGCGACCTCCTGGTAGTCATCCGGAGCCACCGGCTTCTCGGCTAAGCTGAGCAGCGTTATCTCGTGATCCTTAGATAACGCCTTTAGCTGGTGGTAAACACGAGAAGTATCACCTTTGAGAAGCGGATAGCAGAAACGTGGTGTAAGAAAAAGTATGCGCATAGTTGTTAGTGACCAGTGACTAGTATCCGGTGACCAGACTGCGGCGTACTGGTCACTGGTCACCGATCACTATTTACTCGTTCCGAGCACCTGGCGGTAGACTTGCTCCATCCCTTCGGCAAGGCGCTCCACGGTGAAGTTGCCTGCCATCTGGATGCCTCCTGCGGCGAGGCGTTGGGCGAGGCCGGGTTCATCATGTACACGCAGCGCGGCGCTAACAAGGGCGTCGCGGTTGTCGGGCGGCACCAGCAGGCCCTGGGCGCCATCGGTGATGATTTCGGGTATCCCGCCAACCGCCGTCGCCACCACCGGGATGCCATGGGCCATGGCTTCCAGCAGCACATGCGGTATACCCTCGGTGTCGGAAGTAATCATCAGTAGGTCGGCGCAGGCATATATAGAGGGCATCTCACGCGTCAGTCCGGTGAAGATAAGGCGCTCACCCAACTCGTGCGTGGCGGCCAGGGCCTTGAGGTTGGCCTCCTCCTTGCCCCCTCCGACCAGCAGGAAGGTCGCTTTCGGCAGTAGAGGGACCAGCGCGGCGCAGGTCTCGATGTACAGATCAAAGCGCTTCTCGGTAGATAGGCGACCCACGGCGGCTATCACATAAGCATCAGACGGGATGCCCCAGCGCTGCCGAGCGGCTTGTCTCTCAAGACGGGGCACCATGTCGGAGCTTTTGGACACCGTACCCTGCGGAGGAGAAGCCTGCGAAGTACCGTCGTTTGCGGAGAGAATAATTGGCAGTGAGTCAGGTGTTAGAAGCTGATCGCCGGCGCCTGGTCCAACGTTGAGGTGAGGAATGCCAGGGCGCACCACACTCACATGGTCGGCATTGAAGCCCTGACTGATTAGCGTCTGCCGCTGCAACTCAGAGACGGTGATCACATGGTCGCACTCCCGCAAGGTGCGCAGTTCAAGGCGTGTTACGACTTTGCGCACGAAGTTATCCTGCACCCAACCGTGAACGGTGGCAACGAGAGGCAAACGACCCCAGGTGCGAGGAAAGAGCCTGCGCATGAGCCAGATGAAGTAATTGGCGCGTTGGCCATGCACATGGATCACTTCAACCTTCAGCCGGCGTGGGAGCGAACGGAGCCAGCGCATCTGCCAGCGCATGTTTTGCAAAGCCAACACTGGGATGCCGAGAGCGCGAGCCCTGGTGCCGAAGTCACGCGCAGGGTCGGCTGAGGGGTCGGGCTTGCGCAGCAGGAGCACAACAGGATTGAACTGCCCGCGCCCGCGCATGATAGGACTGCAGGCGAGGAGCAGCTCCTCGGGCCCGCCCGTCTGCCGAGAGTCCACGGTGCGGATGGCTTGCAGGACCCGGATCACAGAGCGCGAGCCTCTGGGGACGTAACCCTTCGTGGGAACGATGCTCCCATTTTACGCTGCGCGATCTCCTCGTAGAGTTGCTCGACGCTATGAACCATCGAGTCGAGTGAAAAGTTCGCAACAACATAGGTCCTGCCTGCCTCGCCCAATGCACGACGCCTTGCCCCGTCTGCTACGAGGTCCGCAAGGACGGCACGCAAGCTCGCCTCGTCCCCTGGCCTGACGAGAAGCCCTATGTCGCTGCTCCTTATTATCTCGGGTACACCGCCTACCTCCGTAGCTACCGCCGGCAGACCCGCCGACATTGCTTCAAGCAGCGCAACCGGCATGGCTTCCTTGAGGGAGGGTAGCACGAAGATATCCATCGCAGAGAGGAGGCGAGCAACATCGTTGCGGGTGCCTGTGAAGATCACGCCGGCATCGGCTTCTTGCGAGAGTTGGGCAAGGCTCGGCCTTAGTGGACCGTCTCCCACGACCATAAGCTGTACATGCGCGCCCGCAGGCGCTGCATTAGAAACGCTCGCATGCCGCAGGTGGGCTATCGCGCGGATGAGAAAGTCTACGCCACCTTTCTCGGGGCTGAGCCTGCCGACTGTGCCAACCAGCACCGTAGCATCATCGATGCCAAACTCGTTGCGCACGGTGGCGCGCTCTTTCGCATAAAGGGAGCCGGCAGGTGCATAGCCGGCACTGTCGACCCCGTTATATAGGACTGTTAGACGCCTGCCGGGGATGCCTTCGGTCTGCATGACAAGCTTCTTGCTCGCCTCGGAAGGCACGAGTATTCGATCGCTGAGGCGGTAGAGGAGGCCATCGATTCGTGCCTCGTGAGGAGCGATGGTCGATCCATGCTCGTGAGCGATCAGCACAGGCACGCCGGCGAGCCTTCCAAGCACTCGGCCCAGAGTATTGGAGCCGAAGAGATGGGTATGCAACACATGCACTTTTTGCCGCCGTAGCAGGGCCGCGAGCGAGGCCCAACCCCGCAGGTCCCAGCGCGTGCGACGCTCCTCAATAAAGGTTGGCACTCCCGCAGCGTCCAGCAAAGGCTGGTAGTTACCGGCGCTACGAGTAGCGCATACCGAGACGTTGTATCGCTGCCGGTCGAGGCGCAGCACCAGGTCGACCAGTGCCTTCTCTGCCCCGCCTCGACCCGTTACATCTACCATATGCATAACATTTAGCCGTTGGGTCATATTATCCAAGTTTCTCGAACCAGGAATGGAGGTATGGAACTCTGGGAAAGAGCGCTCTTTCCCCAGGAGGTCGCCTGAAGAGGCACTAGCCTCTCACCTTTCGTATGTAGCCGCTCAGCCGCTTGAACGCTCCCTCGCCCAGGATCGCGTGCAGGAGCAGGCCCGCTTTCAGCCTGGTATTATAGAAAGGGTCGAACAGTGCTGCGCCAAGCGCGTATGGAAGAGCCTTGCGGCGCGGCTCGCCTGGCACGCCCTCGAGCAGGCTGGCGCCCGTGTAGTAGAAGTTCATGCTTCGAGCCGAGAGGCCAATTCGTACCCTTGCAATTGGCGAGCGCACCCCCGAAATATAGCGACTATGAGTGCGGCGGTTGCTCTCCATGCGACGCCAGACCTGCCCTGAGCTTACGCTTCCTTCGTGCCTCCTGTAGACGATCAGGGGTGCCTTTATCACGCCAATACGCGTCACGCGGGCGATTCTTATCCACAGGTCCCAGTCCTGCCCCAGTCCCACTCCCTCATCAAAGAGCCCCGCCCGGCTAAAGACTTCACGTCGAACCAGCACCAGCGAGGCATTGCCTATCCAGTTCTCGACCAGCATACGGTGGTAGCCTTGCACCGCGCCTGCGGGCTTGCGGTCCAGCCGCCACGCCTCGCCACTCGCAAGGTGTGCCGGGTCGGAGGCCTGCCACTCGCTGCCGGTGACCATTGCCACGTCCGGGTGCCTCCGCAGGTAATCTACCTGGCGGGCCAGCTTGTCGGGGAGCCAATAATCGTCTGAGTCGAGAAAGGCGATCAGGGTGCCCGTGGTCTCCTGAATGCCCACGTTGCGAGCAGAGCTGATCCCCCCATTTGCCTTGTACAGGTAACGCACACCTCGATTGATGTAGCCGGCCACCACCTCGTCCGTGTTGTCTGTGGAACCGTCGTCCACCACGAGGATTTCATCCGGACGGAGGGTCTGATCTAGCACGCTCTCTATAGTGGTAGCGATGTACTGCGCGTAGTTGTAGGTAACAATAATTACGCTGATAGTGGGTCGAGCAGGGGTGGCGCTGGTGCGTGCGGATACGTTTGGGACCTGGGCACCACCCATCCGGCCCTGGGGCGTTGAGGAAGCTGGAAGAAACCCCTTGCCTTGCGTACTATTGATCGAGCTCCCCATCCGGGCTGATAAGTCGGAATGGGATGCCCCGGCAGGTTCCTGTGCGTGATCCATAAGGCTGTCTATTCCCGGGTCACCAACCCCTGATCTACGACCCCTGTGCTCTCGCATAGCCATTGACTACTTACCGCTGAGTTTGAGGACCACGGCTACGGTACGTAGCATAATCATCAGATCAAGGTAGAGAGATTCGTTCTTGATATAGTAGAGGTCGTACTCTACTTTGCGAAGAGCGTCCAGCATCGTGTTGCCGTAACCGTGGCTCACCTGGGCCCAACCGGTCAGGCCGGGGCGAACGGCGCGGCGTGCGCGGTAGAACGGCACGTTGCGCTCCAACTCTTCGTCGAACTCGGGCCGCTCGGGACGCGGGCCAACGAAGCTCATGTCACCGACCAGCACGTTCCAGAGCTGGGGTATCTCGTCAAGGCGACTGCGGCGCAGGAAGCGCCCGATGCCTGTAATGCGCGAGTCGCCATTGCTGGCCCAGACAGCACCCGTGGAAGCCTCAGCGTCCTGGCGCATAGAGCGGAATTTGATGATCTTGAAAGGCTTACCGCCACGGCCCACTCGTACCTGGCTGAAGAATACAGGACCGGGCGAGTCGAACTTTATAGCAAGAGCCAACACCGGGAGTAGAGGCGCGGTCACTATGAGGCCGGTAAGGGCCATCACAATATCGAATGTGCGCTTCGCCAGCATGTAGGTGCGCGTGCTGCTTTTCACATGGGCGGGCAACGCTACAAAGCAGTCGTTACCCAGGTGAGATACGGGCACCCGACCCGTAAGATCCTGATAGAGAGCGAACATTGGTGTAATCTGTACTCCACGCTCATGGAGCAGGGAGAGGGTACTCACAAGAGGGCCCGTCTGCATCGGATTGGCGAGCACGATCTGGTCGATGCCGTCGTCGTCGTTTACGTTGAGTAGCCGCGAGGTGGGTAGCACAAAAGGTCGCGGGTCGCTCCCCTCCACCATCTGCTCGGCAGGGTCATCATCAAAGTATCCGACGAACTCGTAAATCTTACCGTCATAGTGAGCCAGGGCCTCGATCATTTCATAGCCGGTGCGGTTCGCGCCCACCACGGCAACGCGCCTGCGCAACGGAGCATGAGAGAGGACCAACGACAGTAGCGCACGGACCGCCAACAGAGGAAACACGAGCAGCAGGATAGTAACCGTTTCGCTGATGCGGGGACGCACAATCGGCAAGAAGCCACCGGCGAACCATGCGACCAACGTATAGGCGAGCACAGTTACCAGCAGTACCTTCGATGCCGCATAGACGCTGCGTGATCTGCTCTGGAGCACCGGCACTTTGTACGCCTCGAAAGCGTCGGCAAAGAAGAACCAGAGTAGCGTCACAGCCGCTAGGCTCACAAGGAGGGCGCTTACGCGATAGCTCCGGTCGCTCTGTATGAGAATAGCCACGGAGCCACCGGCCACCACCAGCCAGTCGCAAAGTGCCTGCACCAGCTTGCGCTCACCAAGTCCCATGCCGCTAATCCTTTGGCGAGAGGCTGCACGGTGCATAGATCGCGCCGCAGACCAGGAGTCTGCGCGATTTCGCGCTTTGAGAAGCGGTGCTATACTCTTTTGATTGTTCAATAATTCAGGTAATTGTGCCATCTTGATATACCTCTCCAGAGGTGTATAGGTAGCTACGCGCCCGTAAGAAACCTTACTTGTCGCCTCTGAACTTTCCGATCTACAGACCCTTTCTATATTGTTGCGCGGTTTGTCGCGCCATCTGAGCCGCCGTTCTTGATATAGCTTCTATGCTTTGCGAAGATATTATGTGATATGACTGGCGCCCTTTTGATCTTGTCACTAACGCGGCATCGGAGGATTCCAGACCTCCTTATTTTACACGGGCAGCACGTTCCACCCATCACCCGATAGTGTTATGTGTAGATACTTGAATAAGTATTATATACTCCCTCCTTGTGAGTACCCAACTAGCGACTGCCTACCCGCTTTTATCACGCGTGCGAGCCCTCCAAACAGGCAGGCCAACACATCTGCTCCGGAAGGATGCTAGAGCAGACGTCAAGCCGTACGTAATTGACACAAGACGAAAGCGCAGGCGCGTTAAGAAGGATGGCTTCGTTCATGGAACGAAGAACAGTTTACTCCTACAAGTAGCGCACCTTACTCACGTCTATTATAGCACAAGATGGAAGGTTTCTATGTACGGACATTCAACCGACCGACTACAGAGCGAACGCTTCCTCCCCATATAAATCCGGGGATCTCCGCGTCTGCGAAATCCGATGAAGTAGGCTGTAGCTCACTTTCCGTAGGGTGTCTGACAAACGGGGAAGAAGATGTTGCTTGTGATCTTAGATGACTGGCCCCTTGTGACCATGTTGCCGGGCCTGAAATATGGCAGGTTTCGGTCGCCACACGGTTCAGCGCCACCTCCGGGGTTCCCTTCCGGATTTATCCCACCGCAAGCATAACCTGCCATCGCGCCCCGCGACGCTAGCCGCTGCACAAAGATGTAGAAAGCGGAGGTCGCGTTGA
This sequence comes from Chloroflexota bacterium, assembly GCA_030945985.1. GTDB lineage: Bacteria > Chloroflexota > Chloroflexia > QHBQ01 > JADMIH01 > JADMIH01. The sequence goes on along the minus strand of JALYYZ010000228.1, from coordinate 6,448 downwards.
CGTCTTCAAACGTCTGTTCGGTATGCCCTTCCGTAAAGCCCGCCGCGTTTGAGATGATCTTCGAGAGCTGACCGCGTGAAGCATTAGAGTTCGGCCTGAAGTATGGCCTGTTTCCCGGAGTGATACAAGGCTCGTCTGCCCGTGTGCCGCACGCGTATCCACCCATCACGCCTCTGTTCGCCAGGCGATTGATGTACGAGTAGAACGGAGAGCCGGCAGGGGCGTCCTCAAATAGTTGTGGTCCCGGATCGTCCACGAATCGGGCCGCATTCGAGACGAGCTTGCTTATTTGCCCACGCGTAATGGGGTTGTTGTACCTGAAATACGGGCTATTGTTGCTGTCACAGGGCTCAGTGTACCCTGTTAGTGGATTAGTGCCGCCACATGCGTAGCCCGCTACTATGCCCCGGCAGGCGAGGCATCTCACATAAGGATAGAAAGTGTTCTCTACAGGCACGTCTGTGAAAAGGCTAAGGCAGGCAGTCGCTGTAGCTGCCGGCGTGCCTGTGTTTGCCGGCTCAGATGCAGTTGCCGCTGGGGTGACGCTGCCCAGCGAGGAGGTTGCCGTGCGTGTGTAGACAGGAGTGCCCGAAGGCGCATTTGTGGAAGTGCCTGTGCGGGTTGGGGTGCTTGTTTGGCTCGCAACGTTTGTCATGGTAGTGGTAGCTGTATTGGTCGAAGCCGGTGTGTTCGTGGCACTGTTGGTTGCTGTGCTGCTGGGAGGAGTGGTGGGAGTGCCGGTGATGGTGCGCGGCGGCGTGTTGCTCGGCGTACTGGTGAAGGTCATTGTACCTGTGGGACTACTCGTCCGCGTATAGGTGGGTGAATTTGTAGAGGTGCTGATCGGAGTACGAGTTGCTGTTGGAGGCGTGCCAGTAGCTGTGGGCGCTTGCGGCTTGGCCGTACGCGTGGGACGAACGCCTATATCGTAGAAGCCCTGATTCGCGGGTCCGCAAGGGCGCGGCTGACCGTCCCAGTAGCCCGCGAACCTGTCTATTATGTTAGCTGTGAACTGCTCGATCCGGTGATCGGCGTCGTTAGAAATGGCGTACGGCTCGAAAACCTGGTTCGCGTACGAGTGGTCGATCAGCCCCCACGACCAGTGTATAGAACCGGCAGCGAAGACTTTGGCTCCGCTGGATGCGGTGTACATGACTGAGTTCTGCGGGTAGGGGAGGCCATTGTTGCCATACACCACGCCGCTGGAGAGTATCTCCGTGTTGGGGGGTGTATGCCCATTGTTGTGGATGGCGTCCCACTCCTCACCCACTATATTGTTGATATGGTCACCCGCCGTGATGCCTGTGCAATTGAAGTACCAGTTCGTAGGAGGGGCGCTGACCACCCAGGGAGCGTTGTAGAGGGCGTCATCGTACCACGACTCGTAACCCACGCCTACGAGGGAGTTCTCCGGGCGGTTCAGCAGAGGATCATCGAAGCTCACCGTCACGCCGGGCGGGGTATGAGTAGGGTCGGCGTTGGAGTCTTTATAGCAGGTGATAATCCGAGCGGAGCCAACCGGCGAACTCTCCAGACGCGCGTTCCAGTACGACTCGTTGCCCGAGAGGAAGATCAGATTCACACCGGACGCTACAGCTCCCTCTACGTTGTCGCGCTCTCCCCAGCTCCAATATTCGTCATGCCCCATGTCGAGAGCCACGCGGTGTCCAAGCAAGATATTAGGGTTGGTGGCGCGGTCAACGTCGCTTATGTAGGTTACATCGTAGCTGGAGGCTTCGAGCCAGCGTACCATCTCCACATCGTGGGTGAAGAGGCTGCCGGTGCCCGCGCCGCTGTTATACGGGCGGTCAAAGGAGACCTTGTATGCTCGAATCCGGCCCTCGTTGTTGCCCGAGTAGTAGAGGCTTTCGCCTCCGTAGCGGTTGTACGCCTCATTGGTCTTTGTCGGCTCCATCACAACGATATCGGAGTTGTAGCTGTCGTTGCGCACGGTGAAATAGACGAAGAAGCGGTAACCGTTATCTGAGTCGAGGCGCAGCAGGTAGATGCCGGAAATCCAGTTCGGATCGGTGTTTATGGTAAAGGTGGAGGCCCATGGGCAGCGCACCAGGCCGGTAGGGGTATCACGGGTACATGCAGGCTGGGGAGGGGTGGAGATGCCCGAATAGGTGGTGTAGAGCCGAGCGCCGTGGTTCTGGTAGTAGCCGAGGCGATAGAGGTTAGCGGAGAGAGTAGAGCCGATTGAGTTGGCGTATATCGATATAGGATCGCCTGCATTGACGCTGACGGCACCAGAGTAGGCCGAGAGCGAGTTGATGCTGTAATTGCCAACGCTAGCCCAACTGTCGGTGCCCGGCAGCGCGTTCTCCGCAGCAATGCGGCCGGTCGTGGGCAGGTGCAGGTTGCCCACGGTAGCATGTAAGTTGCCCACTGCGGCGCTGGTTGTATGCGCGGGGCTCGACACCAGATTCAGGAGGGCGCCGGCAAAAATGGCGAATACCAGTAGCGGAGTGTAGAGAGCAAAGGGACGAGCAGTCCGATTGCTAACTCCCGGGCGCTGATCCCTGGACCAGCGCCTGGCTTGCGTCCGAGACGAAAGTAGATTCATCGAGGTTCCCCCAGCACAAGGCGTCCCGTATGACCGGTGACATCAACTTCCACGTAGCCATTTGCGAATTGTCGCCGCCATACACCGGGCGAGACCTCTGAACGTTCACCTACAGGCGCACCAAGCGCTCGGGCAGTGTTGAACTCGGGGTAGAGCCACAGTTCGTTATAGTAAGAATCGAAGCGGGTATAGCGGAAGAAGGCATTCTGCCCGGTTGCCACCAGCATGTAGCTGGCCAGGGTGAAGCGCATACGCTGTAGATCGTCCTTCGCGCCCTGGCCCACCATTACCAGCCCTTTGCCCGCCGCCAGCCACCGGGCCGAGCGGTCCAGTTGGGCCTTCCAGGCATCTGGATCACGCCAGCCGTCGAGCCATCGCACGGAGAAGGACTCGTCCATTGCGCCGTCAACGTAAGGCGAATAGGGGTCCCACGCCGCGACATCCAGGTCGCCGTAGACCACGTTAGCCCAGATCGGATAGCTGCCAAGATGTTTGCGCAGGCCGGCAAGCCAACCCTGCACGGCAGTTCGCCAGGCATCATCGCTGCCGTACTCCTTCACTACTCCGTCGCTATTTTTCATCTCGTTCTTGCCACGACTTGTGGTCAGGTCGAGGTTGTCCAACCAGACGCCATCATACTTGAGAGTATCGCGCACATATTGAAACCGCTCGTAGGAGAACGCCTGCCAACCCGTGTCCGCAGGGTTCATCAAATAGCCCAAGTGGCCCGTTCCGAAGTAGTCATCGAAGAGGCGCTCGCCCTTGCTGTTGTGGAGGAACCAGGATTCGTGAGGGTGGATGTAGCGGCAGAAATCACCTTTGTTCCAGGCCACCGTATTATCTGGCTCCTCGTAAGTCGCGTCACACGAGGCGGCGGAGCTTTTGTATGGCCCTGGGCCGCCAACCGCGCCGGCCGACACGTAGCTGTAGATGGGACCTGTGTAACCCGCCGCGCGCAGCTCATTACGGTAGGGGATATCGGAGCGGCCCGTAAGATGTATATAGCGGTGCTCAGCTGCTACTGTCGCGGCGGGTATGTCGGGGGGCTTGTGGAACCAGGCGAGGCCAAAGACCGACCCTGCCGGAGGAGAGGTAGAGAGAGGAGTGGCTTGAGCGTGTGCAGTCGAAGTAGGCTCGGCAGCCTGCTGTGTGGCTTCAGGTGGCGCAGGCGTCGTGGGGATGCATGTGCAGCTTGGCATACCTGGTATATAGACGGTTGGAGAAGCGGCAAGTGAGGTGGTTGAGACCACAGCATCAGACGGAAGAGTTGTTGCGGTCCCAGAGACGAGGGGGCTAGCGACGTGTTGAGGAGACACAGAGGGGGTGCGCCTGAATAGAGCCACCAGAACCACCAGGGCGACAAACGCCACCAGGCTTGCGGCAAAGAGCATATTTTGACCACGCAACGGCTTTTCAATGTCGGCAGGGCTTGCCATATAACCTCAGAGAGCACTCCTGGTCTGAACAGTAAAGTAGTGTAGCACCATACGAGCACGGGTAGCATACCCAGTTATTGTGCGGCAGGGAAATTCGATTGTCAAGCGCTTGGGGCGTTCAGCCCTGTTGCATATCCAGAGGCATGTCCATCCTATTTTACAGCACGGTCGGCACAGCCTTATCACCCAAAGGTGTTATGTGAGGTAGGAATTTAGGGTAGATCAAGCCTTTCTCAGGTGAGGCTCGCCGGCACAACAGCGCAAAGGCAGAGAGTTGGCCATATTAAGTTTCCCGGAGGAATACGACGGACGACGTCAGTCTATTGGGAACGCCGTGGTGGTTCAGGCGAGGACGCGAGATTGTCGCCACGGCTGTCTCTCGTCCTACAGCTGCACTTGCACATCGCAGGCGACAGACCAGGCACAAGGGTCCGATTCTAGTACGATGAAGAGGTTGTCTCTACACGTAGGACCAAACTAAAGAGGCTTGGTTTCAGGTAAGTGCAGATGTAGGACTAGTCCCACAGCTTGTCTTGATCAGGAGCGCCAGGATCGTTTGTGCCGGCGTGCCCCGAGCCTGCTTGCAGCTTCCTGCGCAGGCGACGCTTGCCGTCGATAAGCGGCTTGATAGAAGGCTCAGGCGATAAGTTCTCGGGCATCGTGCCACCTATCTCTTCTATGGCCTCGCGCACCTTTCTGCCTACTTCATGGTGAGTTTGTATGGCTTTGCTCTGACCGACAATACGCTCGTTGCGCAGTTTCCCCTCGGTCTGGGTGATGCGGAAATCGTTGGCGGCCAGCTCCTCTCGGCCCATGCGGTCGAGCACTTCCTCGCTGCTCCCAAGTCCTTTTTGCGCCTTGATGCCGTCTACGTCGAGACCGCCGTACAGGCCGCGATAACCTGCGTTCTGGAACTCGCCGAAGCTGCGGGAGAGGACGCCCGCCTGCTGGGCTGCTTCTGCCAGCTTACGGTTGTTCTCCGACACTCGCTCACGCAGTTGCAGGCGCTTCTGCTGCTCGTCATACAGCTGTTGCAGTTCGTTCTGGCGGGTAGCAACGGCAAAATATGCCTGGGCTGCGGCTATCTCCTCTTTGCGTGGGTCGCCGTTCTGCGCTATAAGATAGCAGGCGAAGCGGCTGAGGGAGTAATCTTTGACCTGGCGCATCGCACCGGAACCAACACCAACCATTTTACTGGCGCCAATAAAATGGTCTGCTACCACCTGTCCCACCTGCTCGCAGGCAGTCTTCCCGCGCTTTATGGCTACTTCGAAGTTCTGCCAGTTAGTGTAACCAAGTAGTGGAGCCAGGTCGCGGGCACTCCAGTACTCAGCCTCATAAGGGCTGACCTTCTTTATCGACTCGAAGTCAGGGGATTGGCTCTTCATAAAGGCTCCTACATACTAACTGACCTTACGCAGTTACGCACGATTTCAAGCTCTATACGGACAACGGTCAAGCGTGAAATCAGGCCAAACTGCGTAACGTGAGATACTAAGTTATTCTATGATCCTGCCGCCTCCTGAAAGGGTGTAGGATCTTCCATGTAGCTCGACAGGGTGCTTTTGTTCTAGCAGCGTGCTGCCGATTATGAACGTCCGCCGAAGACCGGCAAGAGGGACTATATCACAATCCACAGTGCCAGCTTCATAATCCCACGAACTTGTGGGAAACTCAGCTCCCTCCTTATACTGTACAGGGTCAACTTGCAAACTGAGACTGACTATGGAGTACGCTCGAAGCTGAACGGTATCATGATGCCCCTCTTAGACGAGATAAGATCGTCTGTGAAGGGGACAGCTTCTGGGACAGCTATCTACAGCCCCAGGCTGCTGAAGCCTCCTTCGCCTTTGGCATCCATCTGGCTGTCATGGTAGAGCCATTTCTCCGCTACGTGTTAGAGGGCCGCAAGAGCGTCGAATCTCGCTTCTCCGTCTATCGCATAGCACCTTACCATCGCGTTACGAGCGGAGATGTGATTCTCCTCAAGAAGTGTGGCGGACCTCTAACCGGTATCTGCTATGCTGCTGAGGTGTGGTACTACCAACTCGACCCGGCTTCGTGGAAGGAGATTAGAGAGGAGTTCACGCAGGCGCTGTGCGCACAAGATCCCGACTTCTGGCATGATCGCGAAGCGGCCTCCTATGCAACTCTGATTAGCCTACGGCATGTGCAACGTTTGCCCGATATACACTATTCGAAGCGCGACCGGCGTGGCTGGGTAGTGCTACAAGAGCATATAGCTAGCGCAACGAGGTCTTAAGCGCGCATGGCGTCGTAAGCGGACAACCATCTTGCAAAGAGCTTATGCTCACCTATCAGACCAGCGAGAGCATATTGTGAAATACCTGTGGACGGTTCGGGTCCACAAGTCACTTAGAGACAGGTTACAAGTAATGTGAAGCGTTACTCCACTTCAAAAAGGGTGCGTGGTGAGGTACCC
>JALYYZ010000194.1 GCA_030945985.1 Chloroflexota bacterium | reverse complement strand
CACGTAGGTGCCGGACAAATTTAGGAGGCATGAACGAATGGTGAAGAGGCAAAGCACGGTAGTCGGGGTCTTTTTGGAGGGCGCCCACGCCCAGGGGGCGCTCGGCAGGCTTAAGGCCGCAGGGATGAACGCGTCGATTGCCGATGCCGATAGGCTGGACGACAGCGGCCTGGACGACGAGACTATTGAGCTGTACAGGAGCCGCATGGCAGGCGGCGCTGTGCTGGTTATAGCTCAGGCAGGCAGCAAAGGCGATGCAGCGCTTTGCACGATGCTCGATAGTGGGGCCGAGTATATTAACCTGGATGGCGCAGACACACCGCACACGGCCGGCGACAATGGCGAAGCCGAGAGGGCTCGTGGGGAGCGAATCAACCGAACACAGAGCGAGCAGAATGGCCCCGGTCCGCAGGTAGCAAGTGATTACCGCGACCTGGACCCCGCGAAGCGCCACTATGGCCGGCCCGATGCGACCACAGGACGCGGCAAGAGCGCCGAGACTATACGGGAGCAGTTGAACGACAAAAGCGTCTAATTTATGGAAGCATATGGCCTTACGGGATGAGCTGCACGTGCGCCCCTAGCGGTACTTCCCCGCAGGTGCGCTCTAATGTTTTGCAGCGTGGCTGCGAGAAGGGGAATCGCGGTTTGGCGCATAAGATGACACGCGACGGTGGGTTGTTCGTTATATAGAGGAGATGAGATTATGAAAAGTGGCACTGTAAGCTACACGATGATTGATATAGAGTATGTCCACGGCAACAAAGCCTTTCCCGAGAGTTATATCATCTCGCTGTCGCGCAGTGGTGATAACCGAGTCAACGAGCACGCAACCGTGTCGCTGGACTCCTCTGCCCTGGTCTCTTTCATCGAGCGGACACAGGCCCTCTTACGTAGGAAGGAAGAGGCGGTATAGGCGATCTGCCGATCTGGAAGCCGGTAGTGGAAAGGATCCTCGCCTGCTATGCGTGGTCAGTGCGCAATCTTTGTGTATATGTGGGCTTGTTCGGGCGGGGGCGTTGTATCTTAACAGCGACGAGCGTGGTTCTCCGGAGTCCACCTACGGCTGTATGTAGGCCAACGCAAAGAGAGGGCAGCAGGGATGATCGGCAGCATAGAGAATAGCTACAAAGATGTGCTGATCTCAGCAATGCAAGCGCGTATTGCCGAACTGGAGGCCGCCCTGGAGATGGCCTATATTGATCCACAGTTTACGGTTCTCACCCGCCTAGGGATCGACAGACGCTGGCACAAGCGGCCCGCAGAGATCGACACTATTGTATTCTTCGACATTGATGGTATACACAAGCATAATGAAAGATGGGGCTACGAAGAGACAGACATCCACATCCGAACAGTTATGTCCCAGATCAATCATGCGTGGCTTTTTCGTTGGTTCAGTGGCGACGAGTTCGGTCTGCTCTGTGCGCGTCAGGACGCGGACGGCTTCGCTGCCAGGGTAAAGCATTTGCTGCACGATACAGGTATGACTGCCACATTTGGTATCGCGCCAATAATAGACAACGACTTGAAGGGCAGTGTGGCAAGGGCTGCGATCCTGGTGCAGATAGCTAAATCGGCGGGCAAGCGTGGCACGATCAGTACCGGCCTCGGGCGCGCAGCGAATCTATAGCGCGCCAGTAGCGTTTTCTGTCGGCAAAGACTGTGTATAGTAAATAGGCGCTCGGGTGCCCCGACCTTTTAGCACACCCCTACTCTCCTTCTACTCAGGGGACGTTTCTTCCAGTTGGCCTGTTTGCGCCATATATGTCCAGCCGCTCATATCAGGAGGCTTGATTCCTTGTTGGGTCAGGATGGTCGCAACATGGCTACGATGTTCGGTCGAGTGGTTGATGGCTTGGGTTAAGAGGCCAGTAAGCTTGTAGAAGCGCTTCCTGCCATGGCGCAACTGGGTGACCATCTCCTCTGGACCTGCGTTCAAGGCGAGCTTCAGTAGCTCCTCGCCTGCCCAGCGCACGTCGTTCTTCAGCGTTTCGATGCCGGGCATCTCTCCCTCCTTGTGCGGCTCGCCCGGCAGCGCTCCCGTCACGCGCTCCACGTAGCTCACCTCCGAGCCCACGATGTGGAGCAACGTGTCCCGTACCGATCCGAAGGTGCCCCGCAGGGTGGCGTCAAGCTGTTCGGCGCTCAGGCCCTCGCAAGCGGTCAGTAGTGTTACATTGGCCCAGGTGTTGTGGCGGAACAGCTCCGCGATTAAACCTTCCGCTGTTATCTCATTGCCAGCCATTTACGTCTCCCCCTATTTTCTCTCTTTGTCGATGAGTTGTCCCGCCATATGAGTCATGAGT
>JALYYZ010000187.1 GCA_030945985.1 Chloroflexota bacterium | reverse complement strand
TCGCCTGGAAAGCCCACGATTATGTCGGTTGCCAGTGTGACCTTGTCGATAGTGTCGCGTATGCGGCGGATGAGGTCGCGGTAATAGCGCAGCGTGTACCGGCGCTTCATCCTCTTGATTATCTCGTCATCGCCCGCCTGCACAGGTAGGTTGATATGCTCCATTGCTTTAGGCAAGGTGCCAACCGCCTCGATCAGGCTCTGCGCCATATCCTTGGGGTGAGAGGTCAGAAAGCGGATTCGCCACAGGTCCTCTATATCGTTCAGCCTGTGGAGTAGAGTGGCCAGGTCGGTGCGCGCCGCCAGGTCGTAGCCGTAGGTATCGACGTTCTGGCCCAGGAGTGTAACTTCGCGTACTCCCAGTGTGGTGAGGTGCTCGACCTCGCGCGCGATGTCATCTATCGTACGAGATCGCTCTTTCCCACGGCGGAAGGGCACAATACAGTAGGTGCAGGTCTTGTTGCAGCCATAGATGATGGGTATGTAAGCGGCGATCCCGCCTGCCTGCGCTGTGGGCAGCAGCCCTTCAAGGGCTAGTGCTACCCCATACTCACCCAGGTCGGGGGAAGAGTTGTCGGGCAGGCCAACCAGGAAGTCACTCACTGCGGAGGGCTTGAAAAAGAGGTCGACCATAGGGAAGCGGCGGCGCAGGTTCGTCTGGTCATCGCTGACCATGCAACCTGTGAGGGCTACAAAAAGGTTAGGGTTGCGGCGCTTCAGTTGAGCGAGTTCACCCAGCTTGCCGACGATGCGGTCCTCTGCCTGCTGGCGTACCACACAAGAATTGAGCACAACGACGTCGGCTGAGTCTATCTCCGGGGCTTCGGCATAGCCCTGGCCTCTGAGAGTGGCAGCCACATAGTTGCTGTCGGCCACGTTCATCTGGCAACCGACAGTCCATATAAAATAACTTTTGTCGTTCTTATCTTCGTGTGACATAGTGGTACACCCTACTCCTGACAGTACACTATTATACGGGCAGAGCTATAATGACGGCAAGCAACCAGATAATACGGCAATACGGCAATACCGCTTGTCACTCCACCTTTGCGATGCAATCGACCAAACAGATATTACGGGTAGATGGCCTGTCCATCCTCCGTGTCGAGGTAAATAGCATTTGTAGGGCAAGACCTGGCAGCGTCCAGGAGGGTCTCGTCGTCCACTGAAGTCGCATCGACCAGGTAGGCTATGTGCTCTTCATCTAGCTGGAAGACGGTAGGGGCTATCGTAACGCAGCTACCCGCGCCGATGCAGCGGCTCTGGTCTATTGAAACTATAAATGTCATAAAGATGGTCCCAATGTCTTCGTGAAAATACCAGTTGTTGCATAAATCCTCACCGGAGGTGAGGATTTATGCAACTAAACAATCACAGCCTGGCCGGCATACACTAGTTGTTGGAGCGGAGGAACTGCGGGCCATGTTCGTGGCCCATCGCTTTGCCCAACTCGTTGGGAGTAACCTCGCCAGGCCCTTTCATGTTCTTCTGGCTGTCCAGCACTTCGCCATACTTTTCCGCAACTTCCATGCTCCTGACGAACGCCTCCTCGAGCGCCTGCTCATCACCTACCTGGGCGATATGCAACTCGCGCAGGCCGAACATGTTGGCGGGCGGACGCTTGAAATCTAGGCCGGTTGCTGAGGCTATCTCAGCTATCATCTCCGTGCCTTCGGGGGCCGAGTTGAAAGCTACTTCCAAGGCACTCCAGGGGGCACCCTGGTACAGTTTGCTTATGCGTATATTCATCTTTTTGTATGACGACCCCCAAAGGGCCGATGTCTTACCTTTCGTTTGGGGGTTACTCTCTATGCTCCAAGCGGGTTCATCGGCTTCTCGCCGGTGTAGATTAGCACACTCTTCAATTCGGTGTAGTTGTCCAGCGATTCCATGCTCAGCTCACGGCCAAAGCCTGATTGCTTGTAGCCGCCAAATGGGAGGCCCGGAAATGCGGTGAAAGGCGTGTTGATAGTAACCACACCTGAGCGAATCAGCCCGGCTACACGGTGGGCGCGGCCCACATCCTTCGTCCAGATGGTCCCGGCCAGACCATAGATCACGTCATTAGCCAGTTGCACAGCCTCAGTCTCGGTATCGAAGCGCATGATCGTGACTACCGGGCCGAATATCTCCTCCTGGGCCACACGCGCCTTGTTGGTCACACCCGCAAGCACCGTGGGCAAATAGAAGTTACCTTTGCCCAGCCCGTCGCCTGGCCTCTGCCCGCCCGCGAGCACCTCGGCACCCTCCTGGCGGCCGATCTGCACGTAGCCATCTACTCGCTCCAGGTGCTTGGGCGAGATAAGCGCGCCCACCTGCGTGGTCGGGTCCATAGGGTCCCCAACCTTCAGGCGCTTCGTCTTCTCGACAAAGCTCTCCACGAAGCGGTCGTATATGCTGCTCTGCACAAAGAGGCGTGAGCGGGCCTCGCACGACTGGCCTGCGCTATAATATATGGCGAAGAGTGAGCCGTTGACCGCGTGATCTATATCTGCGTCTTCGAACACCAGGTTGGGCGATTTCCCTCCAAGCTCAAGGGTCACACGCTTCAGGGTTGCTGCCGCGCGCCTCATTATGTCCCGTCCCGTCTCCGTCTCGCCGGTGAAGGCCACCTTGTCTACGCCGGGGTGCTCGGCAAGGTATGCGCCCACCTCAGCGCCTGGCCCCGGCAGCACATTTACCACGCCCGCCGGGATGCCCGCTTCAAGGCAGATTTCTCCCAGGAGAAGAGCGGTGAGTGGGGTTGCGCTTGCGGGCTTGAGGATGACCGTGTTGCCTGCAGCGAGGGCTGGCGCCACCTTCCAGGCGGCCATCATAATGGGGTAATTCCAGGGCACAATCTGCGCGCAGACACCGATAGGCTCTCGCACCGTGTAGTTGAGAAAAGTGCCGGGTACAGGTATAGTCTTGCCCGTGATCTTGGTGGCAGCGCCCGCAAAGAATTCGAAATCTTCGATTGCTTGGCTGAGCTCACCCTTCGCCTGAGCTATTGCTTTGCCGTTATTGCTGACCTCGAGATGCGCTATCTCTTCACTGCGCGAGCGCATGATCTCGGCTACTTTGTAGAGCAGGCTTGCTCGCCGCGCAGCGCCCATGCGGCTCCACTTGCCGCGCTCGAAGGCTTCGCGAGCGGCCACAACTGCGGCATCAACGTCGGCGCGCCCCGCTTTTGCCACTGTTGCCAGGTGCTCGTTGGTTGCGGGGTTGATCACGTCAAAAGTCTCGCCCGCAAAGGCGTCCACCTGCTTGCCGTTGATGAATAGTTGCCATGCCGTCCTGGTGGTGGCGGTCTCTGTTTGCGTGTCAGCCATCTTTCTTTAAGCTCCTAATGCTGGTGGTTTGCTGCCATTACGACTTCTGCTATACGACTTCAATGATAGTTGCTATGCCCTGGCCCACGCCGATGCACATGGTAGCGAGGCCGTAACGGCCACCACGCCGTCTTAGTTCGTGTACCAGGGTTGTGATAAGCCGAGAGCCGCTATTCCCCAGAGCGTGGCCCAGGGCGATCGCCCCTCCATTCACATTCACCTTCTCGGGGTCCAGCTTCAGCTCGCGCAGACAAGCGAGGGACTGTGCCGCAAACGCCTCGTTTAGCTCTATCAGGTCCAGGTCGTCCACGGTCAGGCCGGCTCGCTCAAGGGCCTTGCGCGTGGCGGGCACTGGGCCTACGCCCATGCAGTCGGGGTTTACGCCGGCCACCGCCGAGGTGACAACGCGTGCCAGACACTTGAGGCCCATCTCTTCCGCTGCGCGACCACTCGCCAGGAGCACGGCTGAAGCGCCGTCGTTGATACCCGAGGAATTACCCGCCGTGACCGTACCGCCCTTACGGAAGGCGGCACCCAGTTTGGCGAGCTTCTCGGGGGTGGTGTCCAGGCGGGGGTGTTCGTCTGTATCGACCACGACCGGGTCGCCCTTGCGCTGAGCTATTGTGACCGGCACGATCTCTTCATGGAAACGCCCGTCCCCTATTGCGCGGGCGGCGCGGCGTTGGCTCTCCAGGGCGAACGCGTCCTGGTCCTCCCTGGAAATATGCCACTGCTCGGCTACGTTCTCAGCTGTCTCGCCCATGCTATAAGGTTGGTACATCTCGGCCAGCTTCGGATTTGTGAAGCGCCAGCCAATAGTCGTGTCATAAAGGGTCTGCTCACCACGCGGCCATGCCTCGGACGGTTTCGCCATGACGAAGGGGGCCCGCGTCATACTCTCTGTTCCGCCCGCGATGAAGACCTCGCCTTCGCCTGTCTTGATGGCGCGAGCAGCATCGTTGATAGCCTGGAGACCGGAGCCACAAAGGCGGTTCACGGTGGCCCCCCCTACCTCGACGGGCAGGCCCGCGAGCAACAGGGCCAACCTGGCTACGTTGCGGTTGTCTTCACCGGCCTGGTTGGCGCAGCCGAAGATAACATCTTCTATCCGTTTTGGGTCAACCCCGCTTCTCTCTACAACAGCTTTGATCACCGCTGCCGCGAGGTCGTCCGGGCGCACGTCCCGCAGCGCGCCGCCATAGCGTCCGACCGGTGTTCTGAGCGCTTCGATTATATAGGCTTGCTGATGATTCTCCTGCTGCTGTGTCAAGGAATTTTCTCTCCGTACTACCATAAGAAGGGCCTGTTTATGGCTGCTCGCGATACGCGCAGCAACCTTAATTATACCATACCCTTCTCGCCGGGGTGGTGGAAGCCCCCGCCCACCGCGTCGCCGGTGAGCCCCGATTGAACAAGGTGCCACAGCAGCGGCGCGGGCCGGTAGCGCTCCTCTCCCAGCGTCTCCCGCAGCCCATGAAGGACGGCGTATACCGTCTCCAGACCGATCTCGTCAGCCCATTTCAGGGGTCCTTTGGGGTAGTTGGTGCCCAGGCGCATGGCAATATCGACGTCGCGGACGGAGGCTACCTCCTCACCGACAGCGAAAGCAGCCTCGTTGATTATCATGGCGAGTATGCGGGCTATTATCTCGGCCGAGCCGGGATCGTCCTCTGCCGGCGAAATGCCGCTATTTTGTATGAAGGCGGAGGTGATCTCACCAGGTACAAACGAGGCGGTGCGCTTGTGAGGAAAAGAGGGCGTCGAGATATAGGCGGGCTCCCCCTTCTGTTCGTTGTCGTACATGTAGAAGCCGCGCCCCGACTTGCGCCCGAGGGTGCCGCCTTCCACCAGCCGCTGCTGGATAGGGCTGGGGCGGTAGCGTGGTTCGCCGAAGAACGCCTCGTACACCGACTTGCTCACCGCGAAGTTGATGTCGATGCCTATGAGGTCCATCAACTCGAAGGGTCCCATGCGAAAGCCTGCGGAAAGCATAGCGGCATCGACCTGTGTGATAGTAGCGCTGCCCTCGGTAACTATCTTGAGAGCTTCGCCATAGAAGGGCCGCGCCACGCGATTGACTATGAAGCCAGGCATATCGGCGGTGCGCACCGGCGTTTTGCCCAGGTTGCGGGCTATGTCGGCAACCGTCTGCACTACATCTGAAGAGGTGCGGCTGCCGGCTACCACCTCAACCAGGGTCATGACAGGGGCCGGGTTGAAGAAGTGCATGCCAACCACCCGCTCGGGGTTGGAAGTTGCGCCTGCTATCGAGGTGACGGATAGCGAGGATGTATTTGTCGCCAGGATCGTGGTTAGTGGAGAGATGCTGTCGAGTGAGGAGAAGATCTCTCTTTTCAGCGCCAGGTCTTCGGGCGCGGCCTCTATTATCAGGTCGAAAGGGGCCGCGTCGTTGCGGCTTGTGGTCGTGGTGATGCGGCCCAGCGCCGCGTCCATCTCTGCTTGCTCGAGTTTGCCTTTATCTACCCTGCTTTGCAAGGCAGCCTTTATATTGGACAGGCCGCGTTCCACAAAGGCGTCTTGTACGTCGTACATTAGCACTTCATGTCCGCTCTGGGCGGCCATCTGTGCGATTCCTGCGCCCATGGTGCCCGTGCCGAGCACTGCGATTCGTGGTGGCATTGCATTCTCCTTCTTTTTGCTCCTACTTGCCTGTAAAGTTAGGAGCGCGCTTTTCTGTGAAGGCGGCTATGCCCTCTCTATGGTCGTCAGACGCCCCTGCTATTTCCTGAGCATGCACCTCGTAGCTGAGCAGTTGTTCCAGGTCCATGCTGAGGGCGCGGTTGATGGCACGCTTTGCCAATCCTATAGCCTTTGTAGGTCCCTGTGCCAGCCTCTGCGCCAACTCCTGTGTGGCGGCCTGCAACTGGTCGGGCGGTACCACCCGGTTCACGAGACCAATGCCCAGCGCTTCCTCCGCGCCTACTTCGTCGCCCAGGAAGGCCATCTCGTACGCTTTGGCAAGGCCCACCAGCCTGGGGAGGAAGAAGGAGGAACCGGAATCTGGAACGAGTCCCACCCGCACGAATACCTCTATAAAACGTGCCTTCTCGGACGCTATACGCATATCGCAGGCCAGGGCCAGGGAGCACCCGGCGCCTGCTGCTACACCATTGATCGAGCCGAGCACCGGCTTATCCATATTGCACATGCGCGAGATTATAGGGTTGTATCTCTCGCGCAAGGTCGAGCCGAAATCGCTTGTGCCCTCCGCCTGCCGCGCCTTCAGGTCTTCGCCCGAGGAGAACGCACGTCCAGCGCCTGTGAGGACGATGCAGCGGACGGAGCTGTCGCGCTCGGCCTTCTTGAGGGCGTCACCTATATCGGTGGTCATCTGCGTGTTGAAGGCGTTCAGCACATCGGGGCGGTTGAGGGTGATAGTCAGCACACCGCCATACTGGGTATACTCGATTGTTTCGTAGGTCACTATTTCCCCCTGAAGTTCGGCTTGCGTTTCTCTTGGAAGGCGGCCATGCCTTCTTTTTGGTCCTCCGTGCTGAAGAGCAGGTAGAAGTTCTTCCGCTCGTGGAGCAGCCCTTCGCTGAGGCCGCTATCGTAAGCTTTCAGTACGGCTTCTTTCGCAAGCTGTGCTGCCAGCGGCGATTTCTCGGCTATCTGCTTTGCGAGCCTCTGGGCTTCACGCAGGTAGACTTCTACCTGTACTACACGGTTCACAAGCCCGAATGCTAATGCCTCGCGCGCAGAAAGGTTGCGACCGGCCAGCACCATCTCCATCGCTACAGCTTTGCCAACGGCTCGCGTCAGGCGCTGGGTGCCACCCGCGCCCGGCATCACCCCAATGTTGATCTCGGGCTGACCGAACTGTGCCGTCTCCGAGGCTACTATCATGTCGCAGAGCATTGCAAGCTCGTTGCCCCCTCCGAGCGCATAGCCGCTGACGGCTGCGATCAGCGGCTTCTTGAAGCGGCGTATATGGTCCCACCTGGCGAACTGGTCGCGAACGAGCATTTCTGTCGAGGAGGCATCGGCCAGTTCGTTGATGTCGGCCCCGGCGGCGAAGGCGCGCTCGTTTCCGGTGATCACCACGCAGCGCACCGAGTCATCAGCCTCGATCTGCGCCAGGGACGCGATCACTTCGTCGATGAGCCGCATGTTGAGAGCGTTCAGCACCTCTGGCCTGTTCAACTGGATGGTGGTTACCATGCCCTCCTGTGAGAGCTTGATCAGCGTATACTCGTTATCAGGCATTCTCGCCGGCCTCCACTTTGGTGCCACATTCGGCGCAGAAGCCGGCGCGGGCCGGAACAATCGCGCCACAGTTGTGGCAGCGGCTGCTGCCCTGTGACATCCTTTGTCGCAAGCCTGCGTAATCTACATCGCGCTTTTCGTAGAAGGCTGCGAGCCCTTCGGCGGTCTCGTCGGCGTCGGCATGCACGGAGAGCCAATCGCGAGCGTGGCCGACAGTGAGGCTCCACGAAAAGTCACGCCAAAAGTTTAGCTGCTGCTTGGCGTATCTAACGATCTCGGGCATCTTGTTGAGCAACTTGTCTGCCATCTCCGCGACTGCCGCATCAAGTTCCGCACGGGGTACAACCGCGTTTACCAACCCCCATTCGAACGCTTTTTGAGCGGTAACGGGCTCACAGAGCAGGAGCATCTCGCGGGCGCGTCTGTCGCCTATGATAATCGGCAGCCACTGGGTAGCCCCGCCGGCAGGCACGGAGCCGCGAGCCGCGCCTACCTGCCTGATGGTCACATGGTCTGCTGCTATCGCCAGGTCGCACGAGATGTTAAATTCGTTGCCACCGCCGACGACCATACCGTTGAGCCGGGCTATCGTCGGTTTGCCGATGTTGCGTAGCCGGTCATGCGCCTCGATAAAGGCCCCCATCCATTTCCAGTAATCGGCCCGTTTGGTGAGGAACTGCTCCTGCTCTTTCAGGTCGGCCCCCGTGCAGAAGGCCCTGTCGCCGACGCCCGTAAGCACCAGCACGCCCACCGAGTCGTCATAAGAGGCGTCCTCGAACGCGCGACTCATTTCTTTGAGCGTATGAAAGTCGGTGGCGTTGAGCACATCGGCGCGATTGATTGTGACTGTGGCGACCCCTCTTTCCTTGGTGTAAATAATGCGCGAGAAGTTTAGTTCCTGGGGCACGCGGGCTGCCGGGTATTCTGGGTAGTCCACTTTACTCCTCGACCTCTCCATATACCATTGTGACGACATCACGCGCGAAGCTCATGAGGTCCTTACCGGCGGTGCGGTTCTCTTCGGAGGACATAGCCGCGTCAAAAGAGGCTTTGTCACGAAAGTACATCTCGGCCATCATGTAATATTCGGGCTCACCACGGAAGGCTTTTAGACCCCGCGCGACCTCCATCCTCTCCAGGCCAGGCACGCGTGACATGAGTGGGGCGTGTGTCTCACTGTAATGGCGGTCAAATGCCTCGGTGTCTTCAGGGCGCTTAAAGAGCGCGACCAGCTTAATCATCTTATTCTCCTGACTAGTTATGCTGATAGTTAACATAGGGCGAGGGCTTTGTCAAGGCTCAGGGCCGAGAGACCGCCTCTGTTCTCTCCTTATTGCGGCTTCATGGACCTTTTAGCTGTTGAAATTTGCGCCTTACGAGGAAAGGATTAATGGTTTCATTCGATCTCACATGGTGAGATGGAATGAAACCAGACAATCAATCTCTAGCTGATCAAGCAATCAGTCTTTAGTTGCTGAGGTACTAGAAAAACAAATCAAAACCCTGCCGGGTTTTGATCTGTTTGTTGCCCGATTGCCACCCCTATACCCCAACCGATTTAGTATGCATGAGGTCTCTTGACTGACTACTTGACTCAGGGTCTATTCATTCTCGGGAGGAGGTGGAAAAAGGGGTAGAAAGAAGAGCGTTCTCCAATAGAATAGGTGTCACGACACAACCTGAGCCAAAGGAGAACGCACATGAGAAGCAAAGCATGCCCG
>JALYYZ010000145.1 GCA_030945985.1 Chloroflexota bacterium | reverse complement strand
GCCCATGGCTGCCCTCTCCCGCGCCCTTGCGGGGGTGAGGGGCCGCACGCTGATAATAAACCTGCCCGGCTCGCCACGCGGTGTGCGCACATGCTTGCAGGCGCTGCTGCCTGTATTGCCTCACGCCCTGGAGCAATTAGAGAGTGGAGGCGGGCACAGGAGGGTGTGAAGCATCATAGGTTGAAGAGAGGTGCCCTTGCCCTGAAACAGAAGAGTATAAGGCACGAGATATGCTTTCGATCCCTCAATATTGTATATGTGCGAGGCATAGCATGAGAGGCTCCGGGAATGTGGCTCATCGTCTCGCGCTTTAGTTGCCGGTCAGCCGGCCAGCAGGAGGTCAGTGCAATGGGTGGCTATTTTGACAGGGGAGCAAGCGCGGGTGGGCATGATGACGGCTATTTTAGTAGGCCGGATGTAACAGGACCGGAGGGTGTGGGCAGCGCGACGGGTGGTCCGGGTGGTGTAGTTCGTGAGGATCTTGAAGTTGATCCCGAGCACCCCAACATGGTTCGCGCTACGCCTCACGAGAGATCGGACCGCGTCGACGTAGATGAGACTGGCGGCAGCACCAGCACCCAGCGGGTGGAAGGCACCTATCCGGCCATTATCGAGGGCTCGGACAGCGAGCGCACGGGCACATCGTGGGGCCTTCCGCCTGTAGAGCGCGCCCTTACCGTCGAGACGCCACAGGGCAAGATGGCCGAGGGGGACGAACCTGGAGAGGCCGCACCCAACCGCAACACCGCTGATCGCCTCGCACAGGAGCAGACGCGGGAAATCGGTAGTTGGAGCACCATAGATAGTGACGCCGGCGCGGGTTCGTCCACCGGCAACAGCTAGTGCAACTTCGATCTCTCCTCTCATGCATTTTCTCATAAAGGAACAAAGGAAATGAGAACCTACGAAGGGTTCTCATTTCCTTTGTTCCTAATGCAGATTCAAGCAACCTTTTGGATTTAGAAAAGGTGACAAACAAATCAAACCCGTAGGGTTTGATTTGTTTGTCACTGACGAGGCTTTTGTCTTTCCCCAAGATGTCTCTTGAAGCCGCATTATTGCAGCCCTGTAGCGCTTGTGAACCTTACCTTATAGCAAACTCCGATTGCGCGCTCAACGCCGACTGGTATGGCTTCGCTATTACTACCAGGCGATGGTCGTCTATGCCATACGGCCAGCAGGTGATCATCGTAAGCGTCGGGTCGGCTGTGGGGTCCATATATTGGGCGTTACGGCGCTTCTCCTGAGGGGTAGCTCCGTCCTCTTTTACTATGACCATGTCGGTGACGACATAGAGGTATTGTCCCTTCTCGGTTTGCACTACCACCTCGTCGCCTTTGTGAACGTCCTTTAGATCTTTAAAGACCTGACCTTTGTAGTCCACATGTCCCGACATGACAACGTTGCCCGGCTGGCCGGGGTTGGCTGTACCCGCGTGATGCCCTACTGCGTAATTAGCGACATTCCATTCCGGTTTTTCACCGCCCTTGGATGGTATCATCTGCCAGGTAACCGGCACCACGTTGGTGTCTATTTTTACGCTAGGTATGATCAGGTGTACGGGCGGGGAGTCGTCTACCACAACAGGTTTAGGGATTATATTCCCCATATCGTGGGCTAAGTTGCCACTGATGACGGGCAGGGGCGGAGGCGGGGGAATCTGTGTTGGCTCAGGTGTGGCATCTAAAGGCGGATCAAGGACCGGGTGATGATACGATATCGTTGCTTGCTCCACGAACTGCTGGTTGCTGACCTGGGTAAAGCCATACCATCCTCCAATACCGAGCAGCATCACCAGGCCCATGGCGATCAAGGCGTTACCGACGATGCGCAGAGCAGGGGTCGGCTTGCGCGCCTTTTTGCCTTCGGACGTCAGGTAGCCTGCTGCCACTGTGTCCTCCACAGCCTGTACTTTCTTTTCTTTACCGAAAGTTGCTCTGATCATGATTTCCTCTATGCAATTATATGGGACCATTACTATTATACATTACGTACGGCCCTGCCTCTTAGATACTCGCATAGCCAATATTGCCCATACAAGTTCTAAACCCTGCCTATGGAACTAGTAAATAGGTACTACTGCTTTGTCCACACCTATTGCGAGGTGGGTATCTATTGTGTAAAATAGAGGCTAATTACATTATGTATAGATAGCTGTAGATATATGGGAGTGCTTTCTTGCGGTTTAGCTTAGAGTTTAGGGGGCTGCCCTGATGCCTGGTGAGACTATTAGCGTGGGTGAGCTTGAGGATCTGCGCGAAGATGTTGGCAAAGCCATCGAGAGCGCTGTCGAGCGCTTACGCCTGATAGAGAGCCGTACCCAGCAGCGCCTTCATGAGACCGCTGTTGAGCAGCAGCACCTGCGCTCGTTCCTTGATGAGCTTGATTACCGGCTGAAGAGTGTTCAGTCCGGCGACGCCTCGACCCCCACGTCGATCACCGGACCCATGACCGAGGTCCAGCTCAATTCGCTGCAATCGCAGCATGGTATCCTCAATAGCCGTCATGAGGAGTTGAAGCAGGCAAGCTCCGAACTCGAGCAGCTTTCCGCTCGCCTCTCATGGCTGGTAGGTCAGATTGACGGTGCGTGTACCTGGGTGCTGTCAAACAACGAAGATGGAGGCGAAGGTGAGGCCAACTCGGGCGGCCAACCTACGGCTGCAGGCGAGCAGGTAATGTGGGCACAGATCATCCAGGGGCAGGAGGCTGAGCGTGCTCGCCTTGCCCGAGAGATCCACGACGGCCCAGCTCAGGCAATTGCCAACACCGTTATGCGCCTGCAATTCGTAGAGCAGCTCTACAAGCATAAGCCGGAGGAAGTGCAGGGCGAGCTTGTTCGCCTGCGCGGCGCTTTGCAGGAGAGCCTCAAGGACGTGCGCCGCTTTATTTTCAACTTGCGCCCGGCTTCTCTCACTGATATTGGTCTGCTGACCACGTTACGACAGTACGCCCTCGACTATGGCGACCAGTACGAAGTGGAGGTGGAGGCGAACTTCCCTGAAAGCCTCCACCTTGCGGCCAACCAGGAGTTGGTGGTCTTCCGCGTGGTGCAGGAGGCGCTCCAGAATATACATAAGCACGCCGAGGCGAGCCATATCTCCATCGATATGCAACAACGACATGACGGCCCGCTTGTTGTAGTGATAAGTGATAACGGTAAAGGCTTCGATGCGCGCCCGGGCCGTAGACAGGCGGCAAGTTCGGGCCTTGTAGGCATGCGTGAGCGAGCGGCCACTGTGGGCGGCACGCTGAAGATTGACAGTAAGCCGGGGGTAGGCACGACCGTCACGCTGACGTTGCCTATGGCTAAAGCGCAAGGGTAGAGGAGGAAAGGCTAAATGGAAAAGATTCGCGTGCTGATAGTGGACGACCACCCTTTATTCAGGCAGGGTGTCAAGCATACGCTCGAGAGCACCAAAGATATAGAGGTGGTTGGCGAGGCCCCCGATGGGCAGAGAGCCATCCAGGCTGCCGAGTCGCTGGCCCCTGACATCATGCTCGTCGACATCAACCTGCCCGGCCTGAACGGTCTGGAGGTAACGCGCGTGGTGCGCCGCCGCCAGCCGCAGATAGCGGTGCTGATCCTCACAGTCTACGAGGACGACGAGCAGCTATTCAACGCCACCAAAGTGGGCGCTGCCGCCTATTCTGCCAAAGATATATCGCCCGACCGTCTGCTGGAGATGGTGCGCGAAGTTGGCGAGGGTCACTACCCGATCAACGACACGGTGCTTTCCCGCCCATTCGTAGCCTCGCGCATGCTCAACCAGTTCCGCGAGCTTGCCTCCACCGAGTCGGAAGGCAACGAGTCGGTGTTTGCCCCTCTCACCACCCGCGAGGTGGAGATCCTCGACTGCATCGCCCGAGGCAACTCCAACAAAGAGATAGCCCGCATCCTGAATATCTCCGACCAGACGGTAAAGAATCACATAACCTCCATCCTCAGAAAGCTGGCCGTAAACGATCGTACCCAGGCAGTGATCTACGCCCTGCGCCATGGCTGGATCAAGATGAGTGAGGAGTAAAGGTTACCAGCCAGGCACCCAGGAGGCAGCGCATGAGCACGCCGGAAGATGAAAGCACAAAGCAGTGGGCCAGCGCATGGCTTGATACAGTTGCGGATGGCTCAAATACCATGAGCCAACGCAGATTATCGTCCATAGAAAAGCGAGATGGTGGATTGGAAGCGGTCAAAGCTATCGCGGAAGAAAAGGGTGTCCATCTGCTTCTCCTCGAGGACGATAAAGGAAATGAGCTTATCGCCGCCAGCGCGAAGCCCTTCAAGGTTATCTGCTGAGTTCCAACAGTCCCGGGCACCAATTGTATAGGTAAGGCGTTCAGCACACCCGCTAACTTGCGAGTATGCCTGTTGTAGGCACTATCGACGTCAATAGCCCAGGCCACAAAAGGGCGAGTGATAAGCCGAATAACTGTGGGGCAGTCGGCGGGAGCCTCGCAGTAAGAATAGCCCCAGGGCATGAGCAGGCGCGGCAGCCTGCTTTCGTTTTGTCACTTGCAGGTTTTTGAATGAACCCGGATAAAGTGGTTAACAATGTATTGGCGCGCCTGGAAACACTGTTCTCAGAGTGAAAGGATGGTCACACTTTAAGGCCATGCTGCTTATCATCCTGACCATTGATATAACCGGACAGCAGTGGAAAAGGGTACATACCGGCTTACACTTTTCCGGTAAGCTATCTGGCACGCATTTTGCCTCTATTACAGTTCTATCGGGCTGAGAAACTCAGCAGGGGAATAGCCGGTGAAATGCTCTCTTCTGGGTCGTAGAGATGGAACCAAGAGATGGTCACCAATAGGATGTAGGAGGCAGTCATGGCGTATCAAGGTTCACGTGGAACGGACGTGGCGGGTAGCGACAGTGCGACAAGCAATCCTGGTCAGGTGGTGCAGGACCTCGCCCAGCAGGCCCAGGCAAAGACAGGTGAGGTGCTCGATCAGGCTCAGCAAACGGCAGGGCAGGTTGTGAGCCAGGTGCAAGAGCAGGCAAAAGGCCAGATTAGCAGCCAGAAAGACAAGGCAGCCGAAAGCTTGACAAGTGTAGCGCAAGCCTTACGTAAGACGGGCGACGAACTTAACTCTCAAGAGCAACCCATACCTGTCGGCCAGTATATAACCAGGGCCGCCGATCAGGTTGAGCGGGTTTCAACTTTCCTGCGCGAGCGGGACCTCAACGATATGACATGGGAGGTCGAGCGTTTCGCCAGACGCCAGCCGGCCCTCTTCCTGGGTGCGGCCTTCGGCTTAGGTATGCTCGCCGCCCGTTTTCTCAAAAGCTCCAGTCAGGCCGCCCAGGCAGGGCAATCAGGCCAGTATGGCTATGGACAATCAAATTACGGTCAATCGAGCTACGGTCAGTCAGGCTATGATCAATCGAGCTACGGTCAGTCGGGCCAGGGAGCGCGAGCGCTCTATTCCGGTGGCAGCCAGTCATATGCTGGCGGCTCGTCCCATGATACTAACCCCGTTTATCGAGTACCTGCAACCGAGGAGGCTCTATCCGGTGGCACCTCAACAGGCTCCTCCAGCTCCGGTTACTCGAGCGAGATAGGTAGTAGCGGATCAAGCGGCACCTCGAGCTATTTAACGGGCACAGGCAGCGCCGGTAGCCTGGCGTCAACCCCTGATACCGAACATCTGTCGGACTATGGGTACAAGTCGCAGAACGAGCTGGAGGTGTCCGACTCCGGTACAGGTACAGGGCTTAGTAGTGATGCTGAGGAGAACACGAGCACCTTCAGCCCCTACCTGGGGAGTTAGACTATGGACCGACCTAAAGAAGATCGCTCTCTTGGTGAGCTTTTTGGTGAGCTCTCTCGAGAGTCGAGCGCCCTCGTAAGACAGGAGATGGCCCTCGCGAAGACCGAGCTGACGCAAAAAGCTGCCAAAGTCGGCAAGGATGTGGGGTTCCTGGCGGTGGGCGGTGCGATAGCCTATGCCGGCTTCCTGGCTCTTGTGGCTGCTCTGATATTTGCGTTGGCCTCTTTTATACCGGCCTGGCTAGCGGCCCTCATTGTTGGGCTCGTAGTCGCCGGCGTCGGCTATTTTCTTGTCCAGAAAGGTCTCTCGGCTCTTAAGCAGGAGAACCTGGCACCCGAGCAGACGATTGACACCCTGAAGGAGGACACGGCATGGGCCAAGAAGCAGATCAGCTAGGCAGCTATGGCGCTATGGAAGATGTCGGTAGAGACGATATAGCAGGTCTTGCGGCTGAGGATGGAGTGACGCCAGCGCCGCAGTCCGCTGATGAGCCTGAAGCCATACGTGCGCAGATCGAGCAAACGCGCAACGAGATGAGCAGCACGATAGATGCTATTCAAGAGAAGTTGAACCCTGAACATCTCAAGGACCAGGCAAAAGAGATAGTCAGGGAAGCTACCATAGGGAGGGCAGAGCAGATGGTGAACGAAGCAGGTGAGACCGCCAGGGGCTTCGGGGCGGGTATTATGGGAACGATCCAGCAAAATCCTGTACCCGCAGCCCTGGCAGGTATAGGCCTGGCCTGGCTCTTTATGAAGCGGCCAAGCGGTTCTCAGCATCGTGAATATGACAGCCGCTACGAGAACAGGTATAGCGACCAGTATGAACAGCGGGACGCCCAGCGTTACGGTCCGAGGTACAACTCTCAGTACGAGACTCGATATGGTTCGCAGCCCTCTTCTCGCTATGGCTCCCAGTATGGCCCTTCCGGCGGTGATGAAGGCGTAGTCAGCAGGGCAGCAGGTGCGGTTGGTGGTCTCGCCCAAGGTGCGGCAGGCGCTGTTGGTGGCCTCGCTTCGGGAGCGGCCGGCCAGGTTAGCAATCTAGCGAGTGGTGCAGGCAATCTAGCGGGTGGCGCTGCTCACCAGGTAGGCAATCTTGCGAGCGGAGCCGGCGACCTCGCCGGCGGTGCGATGCAGCAGGTAGGCAACCTTGCAAGCGGGGTGGGAGACCTTGCCGGTGGCGCTGTTCACCAGGTTGGTGATCTGGCAGGTGGCGCTGTGCATGGCGTGGGTGATCTGGCCGGTGGCGCTGCGCAGGGGATGGGCGATCTTGCGAGCGGTACAAAGTACAAAGCTCAGGACCTGACCTACTCCTTACAGCGCACGATGCGCGAGACCCCGATGGTCCTGGGCGTTGTAGCCCTGGCCGCAGGCACGGTTGCGGGCCTCCTGATACCCGAGACGCAGCGTGAGCACCAGCTTTTGGGCGAGGCGCGCGATAACCTGGTGAGCAAGGCCCAGACGGCTGTGCAAGATACGATGGACAAGGTATCACATGTCGCCGAAGAGGTGAAGAACACTGCCCAGGAAGAAGCCCAGAATCAGGGGCTCCCCGTAGGGGCCTAGTGCAGCGTCCGGCAACCTTTTAGCTTTTGAAAGTAAAACAAAGAAATCAGAACCCCCTCCGGGGTTTGATTTCTTTGTTTTGGCGAGAGGCGCTTTTCCCTAAGAGGTCGCTGGAAGAGGCACTAGTGCCTTTGGAGTTGACCCACATGAAGTCAAGGTAAAACAAACAATAGAGACCTGCAAGGTCTCTATTGTTTGTTTTACAGGAGATATACCTGCACGAGAGTGGCGGTGCCTCCGAGCCGCTCTGTTATACTGTAACAGAGCGGCGTAGATTCCTGGGTGGCGCCTATGTAGTGCGACACGTTAGAGCGATACCTTCTTCTATTAATCTCTCAGTGTGAAATTTACCGGAGGTCTCCGAGTGAAAAAGGTTTTGCTCCTGGTGGGGCTTATATCAATCTTATTAGCTGCCGGCTGCGGCACGGATGCGAGCGTAAGCCCAACTGCTACCCTCAGTGCCTCTGTGCCGTCTGACGCTCAGCAGCCCGAGCCTACGCTGGCAAGCTCCGAGCTTGTGGTAGGTCCGGAGCGTTTCGTCTTCGGCTTGCTCGACCCCAAAACCCACCAGCCTATCAATGATGTGCCCGATGTAAGCATACAATTCTTCAAGGTACACGATGATGGCACGGCGACCAAGACGGGCGATGCCCAGGCCATCTTCCGCAACAAGAACCTGCCGGCTGGCGTCTATGTGGTGCGCACCGACTTCACCGAGGCGGGCAAATGGGGCGCTCTCATGACCATCAGCCGGCAGGGTCTACAGCCATATTCGACACGGGTCAGCTTCGATGTGCTAGCCAAAGGCTCAGTGCCCCGGAAGGGCGATCCCGCCCCACCAAGTAAGAACGATACAGAACAAAGCATGGGACAAAGCAAAGGCAACCTCGATCAAATATGCTCGGCGCAGCCTCATGACGACATGCACAAGCTGACGATAGCCGAGGCCGTGAAATCAGGCAAGCCCTCGCTGATACTCTTCGCAGCGCCTGGCTTCTGCCCTTCTTTTACCTGCGGCCCCGACCTGGAGGTGGTGCAAACCATCGAAAGTAAATATCGCGATAAGGCCAACTTCCTGCATATCGAGTCGCCCAACGATATACAGAATCAGATCCGCACCACCCACGACCCCAATGTTTCCAAAGGCGTCGACAGGCCCCAGATCGAGACCGCCAAAGAATGGGGCCTGCACACCGAGCCGTGGGTATTCCTGGTAGATAAAAATGGCAAGATATTCGAACGGTTCGAGGGGGGCCTTACTCTGGATGAGGTGCAGCCCGAGTTTGAGAAACTTATGCAGCAGTAATCGTTCCGCCTGTCATGAGGAGGCCAAGTTTCTCCCTTGTGGCTTCTGCCCTGGGCATAACCGCTACCAGCTTGCCTTTGTAGATTACACCTATTGTATCTGATAAGGCCAGGATCTCATCGAGCTCTGCCGAGACGAGCAGTACAGCTACGCCTTCGTCTCGCTGGCTCACTATCTGTTTGTGGATGAACTCTATCGAGCCCACATCCAGGCCGCGGGTGGGTTGCGACGCGACGAGTAGGCGCACCTGGCGCGATAGCTCGCGGGCGAGAATCGTCTTTTGCTGGTTGCCTCCCGATAGATTACGCACGATGGTCTGCACACTGCGCGTGCGCACATCGAATTTCTTGACCAGCTTGCGCGCGAACTGCGCCACGGCGTTCTCGTTGCGCATAGGCCCGTTCGCGAACGGCGCTTCGTCGTAGGTGTTCAGGCACATATTATCGGAGATAGAGTAGGTGAGCACCAGCCCGTGCTTATGGCGGTCTTCCGGCACGTGTGACAGTCCACGGTCCACAAGCTCGCGGGTCCGTGCGGTGGTGACTTCACGCCCGTCCAGGGTCATGCTGCCGTGCATAATCTTGCGCAGGCCGGTAAGTGCTTCCACAAGCTCGGTCTGGCCGTTACCCTCGATCCCCGCGATGCCGAATATCTCACCCTCCCGCACCGTGAGGCCGAGCTTGTCCACGGCGGGTTGTCCACGGTTGTCCTTTACCTCAAGTTCCTTCACCTCCAGCACAGCTTTGCCCATGCGCGCGGGTTTCTTGTCTACCTGCAGCAGCACGCTCCGTCCTACCATCAGCGAAGCAAGCTCGGCCTCTGTGGCGGTGCGTGGGTCGGCAGTACCGGCAATGCGCCCCAGCCGCAGCACAGTGATCCGGTCGGCGACGGCCAGCACCTCTTTGAGCTTATGGGTTATAAAGACGATTGCCTTGCCGCTCTCGGCCAGCCGCCGCATGATGGCGAACATGTCCAGCGCCTCTTGCGGTGTAAGTACTGCGGTGGGCTCATCGAGTATCAGGATGTCGGCGTTGCGATAAAACGCTTTGAGGATCTCCACGCGCTGCTGTGCTCCCACTGGTAGGTCCTCTATTCTCCTGTCGGGGTCGACCTGTAGGCCGTAGAGGGCTGATAGCTCGCGTATGCGCCGCGAGGCTGCGGGCCTATCGAGCACTCCCGCGC
>JALYYZ010000133.1 GCA_030945985.1 Chloroflexota bacterium | reverse complement strand
GAGGGCTCGCCCGTGCGCTGCCCCGACCCCGAGGCGGCAGAGATGATGAAGAGGCGCATCGACAACGCGCGACGCACGGGCGACACCGTTGGCGGCGTGTTCGTTGTATGGGCCACAGGGCTGCCGGTGGGCCTCGGCAGCTACGTCCACTGGGACCGCCGCCTCGATGGCCTGTTGGCCCAGGCTGTGATGAGCATCCAGGCGATCAAAGGCGTGGAGATTGGCGAGGCGTTCCAGAATGCAGGCATGAACGGGCGGGACGTACACGACCAGATATATGCGGGCGAGGATGGCCCACAGAGACGCACCAATCGCGCGGGCGGGCTCGAAGGGGGCGTCACCAACGGTCAGACACTGCTCGTGCGCGCTGCAATGAAGCCGATATCGACCACTATCAACCCTCTCCAAACTGTTGATATGGCTACAGGCGAGCAGACCACAACGCAGTATCAGCGCTCCGACTTCTGTGCCGTACCGGCAGCAGGTATAGTAGGCGAGGCGATGGTCGCCTGGGTGCTGGCCGAGGCGTTGCACGAAAAGCTCGGAGGCGACAGCCTTGAGGAGATGAGCGAGCGTTTCCCACTTCGCACGCCGGCAGAGGTGCGCCTGTGAGCCATGCCTACGTCCCACGTGACACGCCCAACCTTGTGCTGGCGGGCTTCATGGGCACAGGCAAGAGCACCGTAGGGTCCATAATTGCCTCACGGCCTGGTTGGGACTTCGTAGACACGGATGCCTTGATCGAGCAGATGGCAGGCATGCCCATAAAGGATATATTCGCAAGCCTGGGAGAAGACCACTTCCGCAGCGTGGAGAGACAGGCATGCCTACAAGCCGCTAACCTGAGAGGTACAGTCGTAGCCACAGGAGGCGGGGCACTGCTGGACGAGGAGAGCAGGCGCGCTCTTGAGAGGACAGGAGTAGTGGTGCTTCTCACCTGCGACCGTGAAACACTGGCGGCCAGGCTGGAGGAGTCGGCCCTGCGTGGAGAACGTCCTCTCCTGGGAGAAGACTTTACGAAGAGGATAGACCTGTTGCTCCTTGTGCGACAAGCTCTTTACAATTCAATAGCCCTTGCGGTCGACACCAGCCGCTGCACCCCCCAGGAAGCTGCGACGCGTGTGCTAGACCTCTACACGCAAGCTGTCAAGGAAAGAAGAGTAGGCGCATGCACAGTTTAGATGGAGACAGCACGGGCATACATGGCTTGGACGAAGGCAGTGGCATACACAGCTTAGATGGAGACAGCAGACCTATGCGTAGCCCAACGGTGGAGCATGGAGCAGAAAAAAGACTAACAATAGGCTCCCCCGAAGGCGAATACTCCCTGCTGCTCGGTCACGGGCTGCTTGATAGGTCTGGCGCGCTAGCTGCTGAAATCTACCTGGGGCGCAGGGTTGTGGTGGCAACGGACAGCAATGTGGCCCCACTCTACGGCCGGCGGGTCTTATTAGCCCTCCGGGAGGGTGGGTGCGAGGCTTCGCTCGTCGTTATGCAGGCGGGTGAAGTGCACAAGAACAGCGCCTCAGTTGACCTCTTCGTAGAGGGCTTCCTCGATGCCGGCCTGGACCGAGGTGGTTGGGTTATGGCACTGGGCGGGGGCGTAGTAGGCGACACTGCGGGGTTCGCCGCCTCGATATATATGCGGGGGCTACCGCTCGTGCAAGCGCCCACCACCCTCCTCGCCATGGCAGACTCAAGCGTCGGTGGCAAAGTGGGCGTGGACCACTCGCGGGGCAAGAACCTTATCGGAACCTTCAAGCAGCCGCGCCTGGTCGTCGCCGACCTCGCCTGCCTTGCAACCTTGCCACCGGAGCAAATCGCCTGCGGCATGGCCGAGATAATCAAGGCGGGCGTGATAGACGGCCCTGCTCTCTTCTCACTGATAGAGGCGAGCAACCCTTCTTCGATCGATTATAGCCATGTGCTACACGGTGCAATCGAGGTGAAGAGAAGAATAGTCGAGCGCGACCCCCACGAAGTAGGCGATAGAGCATTGCTCAATCTCGGGCACACCTTCGGGCACGCTTTTGAGAAGTGTATCGGCTATCGCAGGCTGCACGGCGTGGCTGTGGCGCAAGGAATGGTAGCCGCCTTCCGCCTGGCGGAGTTGCTGGATATGTGCGACCCGGCGGATAGACAGAGGCTCGAACAACTTCTGGCAACCTGGTCCCTCCCAACCCGCTGGGGACCCCCTGACCTGATATACGCCGGCGCAGTGGAGGAGGTCTACGCCGCTATGTCCGCCGATAAGAAGCGAGTCGACGGATACCTGCGCTTCGTCCTGCCCGAGAGAATAGGCAAAGTTGCGTTGACACCTGGGGTGCCGGAAGATTATGTAAAGCAAGTACTTGTGGAGATGCAACAATGACAGAAGAGAGACGGGGCAACAATGTGGAACTGCTGGTGTTGCACGGGCCGAACCTCAACATGCTGGGCAGGCGTGAGCCCGACATCTACGGCAGCACAACGCTCGCCGAGATAGATGCCATGCTGATGCAGGAGGCGGCAAAGCAAGGAGCAAAGCTTATTATTCTCCAATCCAACCACGAGGGTATACTCATCGATAAAGTGCAGGACGCTGCGGCCTGGGCGGATGGCATCCTGGTCAACGCGGGGGCATACACCCACACTAGCTACGCGCTACGAGACGCCATCGCCGCAGCCCGTCTGCCAACGGTGGAGGTACACATCTCGAATATCCACGCCCGCGAGGAGTTCCGGCACAAATCTGTGCTCGCCGCCGTCTGCAATGGCCAGATAGCGGGCTTTGGTCCCTATAGCTACATACTGGGCCTGCATGCTCTGCTGCACATCCTGCGTGGGGTGGAGTAATCAAGGCTATGCATGCCATAAGGCTTATGCATACTAGTGCAGCTTCATGGACCTCTTTGGGAAAGAGCGTTTCTTTCCAAAGACAACAAATCAAAACACTGAGTGTTTTGATTTGTTGTCTCTCTTTCAAAAGCTAACAGGTCCATGAAACTGCACCAGTGCAGCTTCCAGCCACCCCTTGGGAAAAGAGCGCTTCTTTCCAGGAAAAGAGAAATCAAAACCCTGCGGGTTTTGATTTCTCTTTTTACTTTCAAAAGCTCAGAGGTAGTTGGAAGCTGCACTAGGGCGTATTAGCGAACAGCGCTCTGTGAAACGGCTCGCCTTACGCAATAGGCACGGTGTCGTCGTGCTAACACTTGCGGATTACGCATGAAAGTGGCTATTGCTGGATAGGTGAGTTACTTCATAATGTGCCCAGCGATTACCATGCGCTGTACCTGGTTGGTGCCTTCATAAATCTGCGTCACTTTAGCATCACGCATGTAGCGCTCTACCGGGCTGGCCTTGGTTACGCCGAAGCCGCCGAGGATCTGCACGGCGTCGGTGCTCACCTTCATGGCGGTATCGGTTGCCAGAAGCTTTGCCATCGCAGCTTCTTTGGCGAATGGCTTGCCGTCGTCGTATAGCGATGCGGCTCTGTAGGTGAGGTAGCGGGCCGCCTCGATAGCCACATGCATATCTGCCAGCATAAAGCTCACCGCCTGGTTCTGACCTATTGCCTGGCCGAACTGCACACGGGCTTTGGCATGGTTCAGCGAATAGTCATATGCTCCTTGCGAGATACCAACACCCTGCGCGGCTATTTCGATACGCCCAACATCTAACGCCCCCAGCGCTATTCTCAGCCCCTGACCTTCTTCGCCGAGCCTGTTCTCCACGGGCACACGGCACTCTTCCATGTAAACCTCGCGCTGCACTGATGTGCGCACACCCATCTTCTCAATAGGCTCACCGAAGCTAAGCCCTGGTGTCTGCCTGGGAAGAATAAAGGCGCTCACGCCTCTGCCGCCTGCACCAGGATCGGTGGTGGCGAAGATAATGTAAGTATCGGCCGCGCCCGAGTTGGTGGCAAACGTTTTTTTGCCGTTGAGAATGTATGCATCTCCGTCCAGCACGGCTCGTGACTTCATGGAGGCTGGGTCGGAGCCTGCGCCCGGCTCGGTGATGCTGAAACATGCCAGTGTGCGGCCTTCGCACATGGGTGCCAGCCATTTGTCCTTTTGCTCAGGCGTGCCGTACTGCAACAGGCAGGTCATCGGCGCGATATGGGAGGCGAGAACCAGCACCTGCGCCGATTCTACTCTCCCTATTTCTTCGAGCGCGATTATGTAGTCGAGAAGGCTGCCGCCACCGCCGCAGTAATTCTCGGGGAAAGGTAGGCCCGACAGACCTGCCTCTACGCACTTGTCGAATACCCACCTGTCGAAGGTGCCCGCGTTGTCGCGCTGAGCTACGGTAGGCGCAAGCTCTCGCTCAGCAAAGTTTCTGATGCGGCTGCGCAGTTCTATCTGGTGAGGGGTAAGGTTGAAGTCCATGCTATCTCTCTTCTCTTCCAGCCGACCACTTCAGCAACCTCTCACCCGCAGCATCCAGTGTCGCGTCTCGCTTGGCAAAGCACCAACGGGCCAATGCAGGCGCCGAGGAAGGGTCACTGTAGAAGGGCGACGGCGGGATGCAGGCTACACCTACTTCCGTGGTTACGTAGCGCGCGAAGTCCATGTCGTTCTCGAAGCCCAGTCCGGCTATATCAGACATCACGAAGAATGTGCCCTGCGGCCTGATGGGCTTGAGGCCCGCTGTCTCCAGGTATCCTACCAGCTTATCTAGGCGCGCGGCGTACGCTTGCTGCAACTCTTCATAGTAGCCCATTTCAGGGGCCCGTTCCATGCCCGTAGCTACGGCTTCCTGGAACGGCGCTGCACTGCAGAACGTGACAAATTGATGTACTCGCCTTAACGCATCGGTCAGGTCGGGCGGGGCGAGCACATAACCGATCTTCCAGCCTGTGACCGAAAAGGTCTTGGAGGCAGAGTTGATAGTGACGGTACGCTCTCTCATGCCGGGCAGTGTGGCGAGCGAGATATGCTTGTTGCCTTCATAAACCAGGTACTCATACACCTCGTCAGTGACCGCTATAGAGTCGTGCTTCTTGCAGAGGTCCGCAATGAGTTCCAACTCCGCAGCGCTGAATACCTTCCCTGTGGGGTTGTGCGGGGTATTGACAATCACCATACGGGTGCGCTCGTTGAACAGAGAAACGAGCGCATCTCTGGTGAAGCTCCAGTCTGGGGCCTGCAAGGTGACGAAGCGTGGTACGCCCCCCGCGATTTCGATGCTGGGCACATAGGAGTCGTAGCACGGCTCGAATAGTATCACCTCATCACCTGGATTGACCAGAGCCTGGACAACATCGAATATCGCTTCGGTAGCGCCGCTTGTGACGGTCACCTCACTGTTCTCATCGAACCCTATCCCCATGCGCT
Organism: Chloroflexota bacterium; assembly: GCA_030945985.1. Lineage (GTDB taxonomy): Bacteria > Chloroflexota > Chloroflexia > QHBQ01 > JADMIH01 > JADMIH01. The sequence goes on along the minus strand of JALYYZ010000133.1, from coordinate 6,738 downwards.
GCTCAGCCTTGCCGACTATAGCTTTGCGCAGGCGAGTGGAGCCGTGGCTGATAGCGTACTGGTTTATATTATGCGCTATGGCTGCTGTCGCGGCTTCCTTGAGCCACTGCGGCGTGTCAAAATCAGGAAAGCCCTGGGACAGGTTCACAGCGTTGTGTTCGACCGCGAGCCTGCTCATCTCCGAGAAGATAGATACACCTATCGGGTGGACCCTCTGAGCCATGCGCGACAGGTCCTGTGCCGAATGTTGCACTGTTGATAGCAATGCGCCCTCCTGGTGAATAGTCCGTAAATGCCCGGCAGTGGCCTGGTTCTGCGGGTACAGAATTATAACACAGCTATCGGCGGCACAGGCTTTGCTTCGCTAGCCCGTGAGGTAACAGATGCAGCCTCGCTAGCGCCCGGCAGTTGCCGGCAAGGAGGAAGGCATTGAGAGTTAACAGAGCTAATGGGGATGAGAACGACCTGCCCGTAACGATTGCCACCGCGCTCGTGACTTTTACAGCGGCACTGGGCGTCTCGGGTGGCACGAACGTCTGGATGCTGTTGACGGGCAATGATCTGATCAAGAAGCACCGACCAACGCTGACTTTTCGCTCGGCTATCTACGGCGATGGCGTGATCTTGCCGGTGGTCAATTGCTTGATGATGCGCGGCTTCAGAAAGTGGCGGCCACGAGCGGAAGGGCCTTCATCGCTGGTGCCTGTGCTCGGAGGCAGCGCGGTATCTCTAATGTTTCATATCGCCCAGGGTAGGGGCGGTATGGTGAACTGGACGATGACCAGGCCCTGGCGCTGGAACCTGCTCGGTTATTACCATTTTGTCTATATGGCGACGCAGTTCTCGTATATGCTGCTTTATATAACCGAACTTATCAAGCATTGGTCCGATAAAGGCACAGCTCACAAGCGCGACCTGGCGCTGATCAGTGCCGCCATGGTGGCCTTCGCGGTGTTGCTCGCAACCGACTATCAGGAATAAGCCGATGCGATTCTACGCGGCGTGCTCTTCAGGAAAGGTGACAAGTAACTCACCTTACGAGGCAAGAGCCGCTTTCATGCGTGGTCGGCAAGTGTCAGCACGACGAAATCACGCATCAGTGCCTATTTACTTGTCACCTAAATAGACACTGTCTTTCCCGAAGACGCCTCTTGAAGGCATTATGGCAGCTTTTTCTCACCAACGATGGTCACCCTCAACAGAGTGAAATAGATATCTTCGTTCGTCGGGCCTTTTATCTCTACCTTGAGAGCCTTCTGTAAGGCAGGCGAGGCTGAGCGGAGCAGACCCGCTATTTCTTCAGCAGCATCAGGGGGTGTGCGCATGCGTGTGGTCCAGTCTGCGAAACTTAAAGGCTCCTGTGGTGGGTGTGCTGCTTCCAGGTAGGTGACTTGCAACCCCGCCTTCTCGAATATGCTACGCCACTCCCCAGGCGGGTAGTTGCGCACATGCGAAGGGTCCCGCCTCCACTCTATATAGTTGATTTGCCGGTCCTCCGTCTCGCTCTCAGGTACGGTCGTGTCGACTACTACCACACGTCCGCCCGGCTTGAGCACACGAGCCATTTCGTCCACCGCTTTCTGTATGTCTGCGAAGTGGTGTGGGGCGATTCGGCAGGTCACTATCTCAAAGCTGGAGTCACGGTAGGGCAGCGACTCAGCAGCTCCTTCCTGTGTGGTGAGATTGTGTAGTCCCCTGGCTGCTGCATTGTGGGCCGTTTCTTCGAGCATCTGCGGTGTAAGATCGTAGGCCGTTACCTGGGCAACATGGGGCGCGAGCGCGAGAGCTACATGTCCGGCGCCAGTGGCAATGTCCAGTGCCACATCGCTGGGCACGGGTTTTGCAAGCTCTACAACCCTTTGGAGAGCATCTTTGTCTGAATGACCGGCGCTCACAGTGTAAGCCGAAGCTACAGCGCCGAATTGTTCCTGGACCAACTTGTGGGTATCTATACTTTCACCGGTCATGATATTTTGTCCTTTCTTGAGCCTTGAGGACTCATGGGTCCGTACACTTGAGTAGATCTGGTTCAGTGTCCGATTTGCGTAAATCCTGACCTACCTAGGACAGCATTTTAGCTCGAACGTAAGAATACGCCATCCCGGACCGCGTTGTACTATTGTTGCCGTGATGATTGGCGTCTCTTGCCAGCCTTCGTTAGGGCCCGGGGTTAGCGCACCGGCAGGCACGCGGAGGCGCGCCGTACCTGTAATCGTCTCCTCTCTTTCCCCACCGGCTAGGTCTTGTCCGTCCGACTTCTTCTTGCTTATCTCGTAGCGGCGTACCCTGTCGGATGCTTCTTTTATTGAGGCGTCGAGTTGAGCCGAAGGGGTGACCAGTCCCGGCGCAAAGTATGCCCTGGCGTCGTCAAGCTCTCCGGCCTGCAAGTGCATCAGAAAGTTGGAGAGGGCTCCTGCGGGTATGCGCGTACTTTGTACCTGCTCAAGGCAGCCGGTTAGCCCTGTTATCATAGAGATGCAAAGTAGGGCTGTTAGCGTCGGCTTGAGCAGACACATGGTCTTACGGTGATTGCGCCTGAGATTTAGGAACATGGTTCTTGGACTGCTTCAGACAAGGGTTGGAACCGAAATTGCATAATGCCTACTGAGGAGGGATCTATGCCTTACGACCTGATCGGCAAGATGTTATTGGGTTTCGGTTCTATTATACTGCTTGCGGGCATCCTGTTCCTGGTGGTCGGTCGCTTTTCGCCCCTCGGGCGTCTGCCTGGCGACATAAACATCACCAACGGTAACTTTACCTGCATAGCCCCCATCGCTACTATGTTACTCTTGAGCCTACTGCTAACCCTTGTGGTCAACGTAGTAGCCAGGATGTTCAACCGCTGAGCAAGCTACTACTGCATCAAGAAAGTATCAAACAGGTGCATTATTGCTCATCGGAGATGAGCAATAATGCAATACAACAGTCACTATTTAGTTGGTGGGGTGCTAGTCATCGATGGGGTCATCGATGGGAGGAGCCAATGAGGGCTCGCCCACGCTTCGGCTTGTCATAGGGATATGCCTTACTTCTAGATTCTTCACCACATAGAGAGTAAACCACGTTAGGGCCGTTGTGAATACCGCCAGCCAGAACATGCCAAGGCCGGCGACTATACCTATGGCTGCCGTGATCCATATACTCGATGCGGTAGTCAGGCCACGCACGGTGTTGCCGCTGCGGAAGATAGTGCCGGCACCGAGGAATCCGATGCCGGTAAGTATCTGCGCGGCGAGCCTGGCAGGATCACGCACCGTTCCCAGTCCCTCAAAGCCGTAAGCTGAGGCGACCGTGAAGCATGCAGCCCCGGCGGAGACCAGCATGTGGGTACGCAGCCCTGCAGGTCGCTGTACTCGCTGCCTCTCAAAACCGACTACGCCGCCAAGCAAAAAGGCTAGAAAGACCCGCACAACGGTGACAAAGTCTATATCCCTGAATATAAAAATGCGATCAAGGTGTTCCATAGTTGGTGCCCCTGGTCTGGCATTATAGAGGGTCTACCTGCCTGTCGCAAGTGCGGTGCAAAACGGAGATTACGAATTACCTCTAGTGCCTCACCAGCAAAGTATTAATGGTTTCATGTTTCTCACCCATGTGAGAAACATGAAACAAACCAGTCAATCTTTAGCCGGTAAGATACTAGTAGAAACAAAGAGGCCACTGCCCGCCTGGACAGTGGCCTCTTTGTTTCTACGGAAATCAGCTATTTGGCAGAGATGGTGCGAATGTACTTCACCATGCCCCATATCTCATCATCCTCGTTCGCGCCGCCATAGTCTTTGCCCCAGGCCGGCATGCCGGAGAGGTTGATGCCATGAGCAATAATCCAGAAAAGTTGGCCGTCGCTCTTGCTCTGCACTCGACTTATAGCCAGGTCAGGCGCAGGTGGGTACATTGTTTGGCCCAACGGAGAGTCCCCTCTGCCCCCTTGACCATGACACATGGCACACTGGGTGATAAAGAGATCCTTCCCTTTGGCAACGGTGATGCTCGCCTTGTCGGGAGAGCGCATATCGGCAAATTGCCCAGGTATGGCCACGTAACGAAGGCCCAGGTCTGTTATGGCTTCTTCACCAGGCAGTGGCGTTTCCTCGCGGGTGATTATGGTACCCATCAGGAAAGCTGACGCCCCGGCTCCTCCCAGCAACAAGAGTAATAGTAAGATCCAACAGCCACAACCTCGCCCACGGCCGGTCGAGGCTTTGTCGTCCTCATTGACTGATGTTGTAGTTGTAGTTGAGGTTGAGGCTGCGTTGGTAGGCGTACTTGTGCTCCTGGTATTATCCACGTCTTCCTCCTCGCCGGCGGTAAGTTGTTCTTAGATTTTATATTAGATTCTACGCAGGTGTATACGTTCATGGTTACTGTAGATGTAAGGGCAACGCCGCCCGTGCCCGTGCCCGTGTTAGTGCGAATGCCCTTCTTCGTGGAAGCTTTTTTCGCCCGCGAGCAACGCGATCTGCAAAGTGTTCTCGCTGGGGGGAAGTGGACACGAATAGTAGGGGCTGTAGGCGCAATAAGGGTTATAGGCTCGGTTGAAGTCGAGCACATATTCGTTGCTGGCTTTCTTGTTGAGGTCTATGTAACGTCCCGCACCGTACGTTTCCTTACCGCACGTCGCATCACGAAAAGGAACAAATAGCCTGTTGCCGTGCAGCGGCTCGTCCGCCGGGGGCATAAAAGCCGTAAGGCGCATTGGCTGGCCATCTATCTCGAACTCGAGCCTACCGACACGGGTGTACTCTTTGGAACCGCCCGTAGTGGTCTGCACGTGGAATATGCCCTGGTTCGAGTCTGGCACAAGCTTAGCAACCACACGGTACTTGAGATCGACCGGATAATATTTCAAGCCTTTGAAGTGCGCTTTATGCTCGGCTACTATGGGCGACTCGGGGTTTTCGTGGAAGAACCTGTCCTTCTGCTTGCGGAATGCCTCAAGCTGTCTTCTGGCTCCGTCGGCTTCTGAAGTAGCAGCATGCTCATGGCCCTGCTCGTGATGCTCCGTATGCTGATGTTCATGTACTCGGTCACGCTCACGAGCATGTTCGTGGCTTTGAGCGTGTTCATGGCTTTGCGCCTGTTCGTGATCTTGACCCTGTTCGTGATTTTGAGCATGCTCATGCTCATGGGTGTCGTGTGTCATCTCATCCTCTCTCGATAATATCTACAGCGTGAATTAATATTTGTTCCAATTTCGTATGGCCCTGATTATAGCATATCATGATAGTCAACGGGCTGCATGAGAGAAAACTGCCCTGCCGCGCCCGGTAACAATGCCTTGACTTTTATAGGCCCTTATCCTATCCTGCCTGTATGACCGACTTAGGGACTCAGGAAGCTCTGCATGGGGTCGATGCGCCTGCGGAGATAACACCTCGGGCGGAGCTTGAGGCACGTGCGGCGAGGATGCAGGCGCTTCTGCGCAACGCTGAATTGGACGGCGTCCTGGCTACGCAGAACGCTGATGTCTTCTACCTTTCGGGCGTTGTGCAGCAAGCTCAGCTCTACCTGCCTGTCGAGGGCAAACCTCTGCTTATGGTACGTAAACACCTGGGGCGCTCACGCGAGGTGACGGCGCTGGGGGCAGAGTCGGTGGTTGGCGTTCGCTCATTGCGCGAGATGCCCGGCCTGATCGAGTCGGCGGGTGGGCGGCCCTCGCGCATCGGCTTCGAGTGGGATACCCTGCCTGTATCTATTTTCCAGGCATATGCCAAAGCTCTATCCCCACTGGAGGCTGAGCTGGTGGATGCCAGTATGCTCTTCCGCCAGGTTCGGGCGGTGAAGAGCGAGTACGAAGTCGAGCAAATCCGGCGTGCCTCTGCGGTTGCCGATGCAGGGTTGCGCGCGGCGGCTGAGAAATGTCGTGAGGGGATGTCTGAGGTCGAGCTGGCTTCTATAATAGAGGCTGCGGCGCGTGTGGCAGGTCATAGCGGCACTGTACGGATGCGCTTCTTCGGCCAGGAGATGCACATGGGCCACCTCCTGTCGGGCGCTTCGGGTGGCGTGGCTTCCTTCATGAACTCGCCGGGAGGTGGGCATGGTCCAGGCCCCTGGGCTCCCTATGGCGCCGGCCCCGCACGCCTCAAGAGGGGTGAGCCAATTTATATAGATTACTCGGGCGAATGGGGCGGGTACATTTCTGACCAGACGCGCATGCTCTCTATCGGCTCGCTTTCCTCCTTCTGGCTCGATGCCTACTCTGCTATGCGAGAGGTTGAGGAGCACGTCGCGCGCGAGGCTCGGCCCGGTATCACCAGTGGCGATCTTTACAACATGGCCCTGAACAAGGCGGCAGATCTCGGGTATGCCTCTAATTTCATGGGGCCTTCCGAGGAGGAGTCGCCCGGCCAGAGAGTATCTTTTGTAGGGCATAGCGTCGGCCTGGAGCTTGACGAGTGGCCTCCCCTTCAGCAAGGATCGACAGCGGTCCTGGAAGAGGGCATGGTACTGGCGGTCGAGCCAAAGGTCATCTTTCCGGGCCGAGGCGCTATCGGCATTGAAGATACTTACAGGCTCACACCCACCGGCCTTGATCCCTTGACCTTCTCGCCTCGCGACATCCTGGTTGTCTCGTGATATTCTCCGCGATACTCTGGTTGTCTAAGGGGCGCTCTGCTTTGAAAACAGTCAGTTTGCAGCGTTATCGTCTTCGGGCAATGCGCCATATTCATTCATACGTGGGTGGCTACGCGCGATGGAAAACTGATATGCAATGGCTCTAGTGCCTCCTCCCAC
>JALYYZ010000131.1 GCA_030945985.1 Chloroflexota bacterium | reverse complement strand
CACGTCACGCGCCCCTTCAGCCACTCCTCAGCCGACTCTCAGGCATACTACAGGCTAAGCGATGACCTCGCACGAGAGACGGCGAGGGACCCTCTTACTCGTATGATAACTTTGGTCGGTAACTATGGCGTCGCTGAAGAAATGATGGGCAAGCTGGACGCGCTTATCACATCGGAGGTGCGCAGGCTAGCCGATACAGCGGTGAGCGAGCCCAAACTCGATCCTGACACAGTGACCCACCATATAACCGCTACACCTTATAATCTCCGTGTGACCTCGTTCAGAGAGCGCGAAGCAAACACGACGGTAGACGATCTCAGCAGCGAGCCTGTGCCGATGCGCGATCTTATCACCCGCGCTATAACCGAGGAGATGAAGAAGGACGAGCGAATCATCGTCTTCGGTGAGGACGTGGCCGACTTCCCGGTGCTCGATCCCACAGGCAAGCTCAAAGGCAAAGGGGGCGTGTTTCACGTCACAAGGGGAGTGGGCGCGGCCTACCCCAACAGGGTCTGGAACTCGGCCCTGGCCGAAGCCACTATACTGGGAACAGCCATGGGCTACTCGGTAGCCGGCTTCTTGCCCGTCGTGGAGATACAGTTCCGCGACTATATTCACCCTGCATGGCAGCAGCTCGTAGATGAAATCGCCACCCAGCGTTGGCGCTCCAATGGCACCTTCGCCTGCCCTATGGTGATACGCGTGGCCTACGGCGACTATCTAGGCGGCGCGGGCGCAATCTGGCATAGTGAAGCGGCCGTCGGCCCTATAGCGCATTATCCTGGCTTGAGGGTTGTTGTACCGTCGCTTGGCTCAGATGCCGTAGGGCTCTTCCGTGAGGCGCTGCTGTCGGGCGACCCGGTAGTCTTCCTTGAGCCCAAGTCGCTGTACGAAGCCAAGCCTTCAAGATCATACTATCCCGGACCTGATTACAGGGTGCCGCTAGGTCTGGCGCGCGTCGCTCGCGAGGGCAGCGATATAACTATCGTAACTTATGGCAACCTCTGGCCGCGCTCCATGGCCGCCGCCGACAAGCTTGCCGCCGAGCACGGCATCAGCGCCGAAGTAATCGACCTGAGAACAGTTGACGCAGGCTACGACCGTACCACTATTCTCAACTCTATACGCAAAACCGGCCATGTGCTGATAGCGGACGAGGACAGAGCAATCGGCGGTTTCGGCTCCTCAGTTGCCGCCCAGATCGCGTCCGACTGGTGGCACGAGCTTCACGGACCTGTCGGACGAGTACACCCCAAGTTCGTACGCGTCTCCTACGGCCCACAAGGAGAGAAGGCTATCATGCCCAATCCCGACCATGTGGTGGAGGAGACACTAAGAGTGCTCAGAGGCTAGATCTCTACCCTTTTCAGCCTTTACAGGTCAAAGGCGGCTCGCGCCCGATAAATCGTACTCAAGAACAAAGAAGTCGAAACCCAGAGGGGTTTCGACTTCTTTGTTCTCCTATCACTGCCCCCAGCATCTTACCGTTACCTGCAACTTAGGAATAATCAGGAACTAAGGGTAGCAGATCTCAACTCATCTTAGCCATGCTTTAGTCGATCAAGCATGTGGTTATAGTCTGTCGATTCCTTTGTGCAACTTCCAGCGGCCTCTTGGGAAAAAGCTCTTCTTTCCCAAGACAACAAATCAAAACCATGCGGGTTTTAATTTGTTGTCTTTCTTTCAAAGGCTAAGAGGTCCATGAAGTTGCATTAGCAAAGCAATTGCAGACGCCTCTATTCCAGGAGCATTGCTTCTGCGAGCTCAAAGAAACCATACATTGGCTCTATCGCCTCCCTGGGCACCTCGCCACCTGCATGCTCTATAGCGCCATGTAGTGCCTGCATCTCAGCGCACAGGCTCTTCAACCAGGCCAACTGAGATAAGGGTGAGAGGGGAGGAGCGTCGGGAGCCCACGCAAGGTAGCGGTAGTCGGGTCCCTCGGCCACATGCCCGAGGAGCCGGCGCGTCTTCTGCAAGGGATGGCCTGTTATATTCAGCACGGTAAGAACATTGTAAGGATCCCCCTTACGAGCTATATATTTTGCAGAGACCATGCACATAGCCCAGAAGAAGCTCACCTCCTGTGTAAGGCTTGAGGCCAATTCTCTGGACGCAGGTGGCTGAGGAGCCGAGGCAACCGGCAAGTTTACCCTTGAAAAGAGCAGACGAACATCAGGTGGAAGCTGCGCCGTGGAGTACGGCTGAAAGTTCCAGTCGACGTGCTGAGGTCCACCCGTTTCTGCGGGGTACACGACCCACAAGTAAGCGCCACCCGGCGGAGCGTTCTGCGGGGCCTCCGATATGAGCATGGGTCGCCCCAGTCGCGAGGCATAGGCGCGGCGGCCCTCATTGATAGCGGGTGCCTCTTTATCGTCCAGGATAACCCATAGGTCAATGTCGCTCAGGGCGTCGCCTGTGCCTCTGCCCAGAGAGCCGGCAAGCCAGGCTGCCACTACACGAGGATCGTCTTGCAGGAGGCGAACTGCACGGGCCAATAGTTCTCTCTGCTCGCGCCCGCGCGCCTCCAAAGTTTGTTGCGTAGACATGCATAACTCCTTTTTGCGTACTTTTCGATTGTAGACTACAGTACAGCTAAAGAGGCTATGTAGGGGTCATGCGGCGCTCCTGTGTGGACTTGAAGCAGATTATACCACAAGGCAAAGCCCAGGGTGGGCGCTTCTCAGGAGAAAGGAGGCGTCTCCCAGAAGAATAAGCAATCGAAATCCTCGGAGTTTCGATTGCTTATTCTTGTTAATCTCTTTGACACTCCACAGGCATAGAGCTATACTTTCACAAGGTCGCATATAGGTTAGCAGAGGACTGAAAAAGATGGCAGCCGTAAGCTCGGTTATTCGTGAGTACCTGGAGACAATTTATAATATCACAGTGGAGGGAGATCCGGTGGTGGGAGCGCGACTGGCGGAGAAGTTCGGCGTGTCGCAGCCCAACGTTGCCGAAGTGCTACGTCGTATGCAAACCAACGGGCTAATCTCCATGCCGGGACGTGGGCGCGGCAGGCAAGGGGAAGGCATCACGCTGACAGACGAAGGGCATGCGCAAGCAGAGGCGCTACTCCGGCAGCACCGGCTCGCAGAGCGTTTCCTGGCCGATATATTGGGCATGGACTGGGTTCAGGCACACGAGGAAGCCCATCAGATGGAGAGGGGTATGTCGCCCGCCATCGAGGAGCACCTTATGACGCTGCTGGGCAACCCGCGCACCTGCCCACATGGCAACCCTATACCAAACCAGACGATGAATACCGTGGAATATCTCCGAGAACAGCATGCCTTACGCTTCAGCCAGGCCCCCGAGGGCGTACCGATGACGGTTGTGCTTATCTCAGAGGTAGTGGAAGACGAGTCGGCTCTGCTAACCTACCTGGGCCAGATGGAGATAAGGCC
>JALYYZ010000115.1 GCA_030945985.1 Chloroflexota bacterium | reverse complement strand
TGCCAATGCCCCCTATTGAGCCGTCAACAGCGATGTTTGAACCGAACCTATGTGTTATGGAGGTTACAAGCACCGGCTTACGGGGTTTCACCATCACTATAATCTGAACCCCAGAAGGCCAATAAGCAGTAGTCGAGTGCTATATACTGCTCGAAGACCTCCCTACCGGCGCAGCTCTCTTCCTTGTGCCCTCCCGTCATACTTCGGTCAACGACTAGCTGTAACCACTCTACTTATACGGCTTATACGGCTTATACGGCTCCAATAAAAAGCAGATCAAAACCCGGTGGGTCTCGACCTGCTTTTTGTCACCTGTGTGATGCAAAAGCTGTTTGCATCTAAACTACAGCGGAGTGACGAAGTACCGCCCATAGGCAACGAAGACCGCGAGCGCCAGGAGCACTATGGAGGGCGCAATCCTCGACATCTCGGCCAGCCGAACATGGGTCAGCGCTGCGCCTATCATCGTAAGAGCCAGACCAACAGCCGCGAGCGGTGTCAACCAGGTCCAGACGCCCGTGACCGCCGGTAGGATAAGCCCGAGGGCCCCGAGTACTTCCAGCGCGCCGATCAATTTCACGATCTGAGGTGAGAAGCTCCCTACCCACTTCATGTTTGCGGCCAGCTTCTCTCTAGGCTGAGTAACTTTTAGGATACCAGACCCCAGGAACGCCAGTGCAAGCAATATTTGTACAACCCATAGTGCTATATTCATCTTTTATCTCCTCATAACCCTTTTTATATTCGAAGTATATACTATACTTCCTTTATGGAAATGATTATATAACAGAAAGTTATAGGAGTCAAGTACCCTAATGAAGAATGCGTGCTATAATAGTGTCATGGATAAAGTCGCCTCCCCAACAGAGATAGAACACAGTGGGTCATGCGTATCCGACTCGATGGCGCGTGCCATACGTCTTCTCGGCGACACATGGACTCTTATGATCATTCATTCCCTGATGTCCGGCACTAAGCGCTTTGGCGCACTGCTGGAAGGTCTAGGTAATGTAAGTCCCAAAACGGTGTCGCAGCGTCTCAAAAAGCTCGAAGAGCTCGGCTTTGTGAAGCGCCGCGCCTATGCGGAGATACCCCCTCGGGTCGAGTACTGCCTGACCGACAAGGGACGCGCGCTAGTAGATATACTCACTGCCATCCAGGATTTTGGGGAGCGCTACCTCCCATCCGGTGCTCAACAGGACGCGCCTGAGACAGTTTGTCCTTCTTCGTTGGAGTGACTTTGCATTAGCACCACTTTCTTTGTCAGGTGGCCTGATGCAGGCTCCAGCTACCTTTTGGCCTTTGAAAGCAGAACAAGCAAACCAAAACCTACAGGTTTTGGTTTGCTTGTTCTTGGAGTTATACACCATGCTGTTGAGAAGCATAATCTTCTGGTGAGTTGCGGGCGCGGTACACGTCTGGTAAAGTGTACTCGCTATACCGGCTCACGGGATGGTGCGATCTCTCGTGTAGACAAAGCTGAGCGTAGAGAAAAGGAGACTTGATGGAGTTGTGGCAAGCGCTTTTACTTGGCCTATTGCAGGGCGTCTCGGAGCTGTTCCCGGTCAGTAGCCTGGCACATACGATAATTCTACCGGCCCTGCTACATTGGAACCTGAACCAGGAGGCAAACAGTTTCCTTGCCTTCGTGGTCGCTTTGCACCTGGCGACGGCTATCGCCCTACTTTTGTATTTCCGGCGGCAATGGCTGGATGTGCTCAGGGCGTACGCGGGCAGCTTTCAGCAGCGTAAGCTTGTCTATGATGACGCCAGCAAGTTTGCCTGGCTCCTGGTCGCCGGCACGATAGTAGTAGGCGGGATCGGCCTGCTGCTTGAAAAGCGGCTACGCTCTTTCTTTGAGGACCCGTCCTACGTCTGGCTTGTAGCGTTGATTCTCGTCTTGAACGGCGTTCTGATGCTGGGTGGCGATTACGTGCGCAGACGCGCTGCCGGTCTATCGACCGCAGCCACTGCGACACATGCACAAGCGCGACCAAATATGGGAGCAACTTCAGCGGCATCTCTACCCTCGGCTCCTGTACAGATGGTCCAATCAAATGCAAGCGAAGGCAAACGGGCGGAAGAGCTAACTTTCGGAGAAGGCGCGCTTGTGGGCGCCACTCAGACGCTGGCCCTCTTCCCCGGCATCTCTCGTAGCGGCATGACGATCGTGGCGGGTTTGCTGGCTAAGCTGAGCTATGAAGAGGCCGCGCGCTTCTCCTTTATGCTCGCGACTCCGGTCATCGGCTTGGCGGCGCTGCTGAAAGTGCCCGACCTGTTTAAGCCCGAGTCGCGCGCCATACTGAACCTTACGATCCCAGCCGCAGTTGTTGCCGGCCTGACAGCTTACCTCAGCGTGCGCTTCCTGATGCGCTATTTCGAGACCCAGCGCCTCAGCCCTTTTGGCTACTATTGTATTGCTGCCGGCGCGCTGGCACTCGTGCTACTCAAGTTGGGCATATAGGGAAAGTGCCCCGGTGCTCCTTGTTGCTACTAGATTCCCCTTACATTGTATAATTAGAACATGTACAGGCATGTACAGGCCAGAGTGTAAGGAAATAAGGCTTAGCAGCATGAACGGAGCGAACTTTGAGTCTTGTTGAGTGGCGGCGAACCTTCTCGTCTTCACTGCTATATTCTCCGCACGACCTGCTCGTCCTATGAGGTGGACAAGCGTAATGCCTGGCTTTAGAGGTCGAGGTCGTGACCGGCGCGATGAGGAGAAGAAGCATGCCCGATGGCAGAGACAGCTTTCCAGGCTTGCCTCTCTCGGCGTTTATCCCGACGCCCTCTGCGGGAGGTTGCGGCTCGTGATGACAATAGGCTGCTACGGCGATTTCAGGTTCACTCGCGACATCCTTAGCACGGGTGCGGCCCGCGAGAACACCGACCTTGCCATCGATGCCCTAGAAGACCTCGGCGCAGCCTGTGACTGCCAGGTGCTGGAAGCTCTCGGCCAACTGCCTCGTGGCCTACTGTGGCACCATTCGGATAATCCCCATGCCACATAGATTTACGTCTGTTTCATGTACGCGGCATCCCCCTCCGAGGGTGTTACCCTCAGCGACATGAGCACTAGCATGTAGCGTACAAAAAACTCTACGTGCTGCTAGGGCGTGTTTGCAAATAGCACTCGGTGGGTATAGACCGCCCTGTGACTAATGAACATTTACAAATAAATCATCACAGAGAGCAGATGGCTGGTAAGATCCAAAGTTGTCCCCTTACACGCGGCTGCTGCGGTGCCTAGAAGACGGTCACAGCTTACGCGCGGCTGCTGCCGCGCATGGCAGATGATCACAACAGGTCCATGATGATTAATTTGTTAATGTTCATTAGTCACAGGGCGGTATTTGCAAACACGCCCTAGATCTTTAGTTCGACCACCCACTCTCGCAGAATATCCATTGCTCGCGCCACCGCCTCCTTGTTCTCGCGCTCGTTTAGCCAACGGCTCACGCCCGAGGGGTGGGGCAGAGGTAGATAGCGCGCGTCATCTTTGACTGTAGCCGTGCCTACCACCGCTGTGAGCGAAGGTACTCTACCCAGAAAGGTCTGTATGGCCAGTAGGCCCACCAGCAGCACTATATCGGGCTCCAGAATGTGGAGTTGGGCATCGAGCCAGGGACGACAAAGATATTGTTCTCTGAGGGTGGGCACTCGATCGCCTCTTGCGCCTGATATGCGACCTGGATAGCACTTCGTGACGGCGCTGAAGTGAATTTTGCGCCAGAAGTCATCGCGCGGAATACCTCCCATCTCAAACCAGTCGCGCAGCTTTTCCCCTGCCAAACCCGCGAAGGGGCGGTTCTCGCTGGTGGCACGTAGACCCGGCGCTTGTCCCACAAGCAATATGCGTGGCACCGGCGCGTCGTCGTCAGGATCGCGAGCGATAGGTACGGAAAGACGCCGGTCAAGGAAGCCTTCAGCATGGCACAAGCGGCAGGCTCGTATCCTATGATTGAGGTCGATAACCTTCTCGCGCCGGCTACCGGCAGCATTCAAAGGCAACTCGAATCTAGGCTGCACTCAGCAACGTTAGGCCCCGCAGCAGCGCCAGGTTCACACGATCCTCGGCAAGCTCGTCCTTCTTGTCGTCGCCCTTCGGCGTTTCCAGCACCTTTGGGAGACCGGATAAGCGTGGGTCATTCATGATGAAACGAAAGGGCTCGATGCCGATTGCGCCTTTGCCTATGTGGTCATGCCTGTCCACCCTGCTGCCCAGGCCCTTCTTCGAGTCGTTCATGTGAATAGCCCACAATTTATCCAGGCCCACAATTCGGTCGAACGACTCGACCATCCTCTCGTACTTCACCGCGTCGGTGAAGTCTATACCGGAGGCGAAAAGATGGCAGGTGTCCCAGCATACGGCCACATGCCTTCTTGCCGGTGCGCTGAGCAGTTCCATAACACGAGCCAGATGCTCAAAGCAATAACAAAGGCATGTACCCTGCCCGGCCGTCGTCTCCAACAGGACGGTAACATCCCCGTCTGTCCGCGCTCCCAGCACGCGTTCCAGCGACTGGGCAATACGCTCCAGACCTGCTTCCTCACCCGAACCCATGTGTGCTCCCGCGTGGGTGACGAGGCCAGGTATGCCCAGCATAGAGCAACGGTCAAGCTCGTGTCCAAAGGCTGCCAGTGATTTCTCCCATAGCACATCATCAGGCGTGGCGAGGTTGATCAAGTAGGAATCATGAGCGATAATGTCGCCCGGCGCATACCCGAGGTTATCGCGCGTCTGCTTGAAAAGGCCGGCCTCATCTTCGGTCAGTACCTTACCAGCCCACTGGTTGGCATTCTTCGTGAATAGTTGCACAGCAGTGCAGTCGACCAGGCTGGCGCGTTCGAGCGCCTTGTAGTAGCCACCGGCCGTGGACATGTGAGCACCAAGTTTCATCTCTTCTCCTGATTAGCCGAGTATGTCGCAAGTTCTCTTTCTTCTACGGTTGCACCTGCAATGGCCTCTATGGCCGCGTATATCGCCTTCACCATACTCTCAAGGTCCAGCCCCTCAAAGTCCGGGTTCATGCCCCGTAAAGGCGGCACATGGATAAAACCCACATCAGGCGGTTCAGGCTGCTTGCTTGCCCACAGCAGCGCTTTATACAGCGTATGGTTGCATAGATAACCACCCGCGCTGCTTGACTGTTCAACCGGTAGTCCGGCCTGCTCTATGCACCTGACCATTGACGCAACAGGCAGCGTAGATGGTAAAGAATCAGGCCCATTTTCTTCTACGAAGCTAGTTCCTACGAGAGTGCCTTCATTGTCGGGCGAGGTGCCACAGGTGTTGCAACCCTGGCTCTCCACGGAGATTTTCAGTCGCGTTCCCGCTAAACCCAGCAACAGAACATGCCTTGGCTTTATTTCTTCGATAGCGCTCTTGAGCAAAGGCCATGTACCATTCCAGTTGACAGGCAGCTCACGCGCCACGATCTGGAGGCCACCAATGACCTGGCCGTCAAGCCTCCGGGCTATCTCCCATGAAGGGTTTGTATCCCACTTGCTGAAAGGGGCGAAGCCGGTCAGGAGCAGAGTGCTCTTTTCCATGCTAACGAGTTATCTCCATCTGTAAGGTGTCGTTCACCCTGTTGAAATAGTTGAAGAGGCCGATTACTGAGACAAGCTCAATAAGCTGCCCATCATCGAAATGTAGCTTGAGCCGGTTCCAGAGCTCATCGCTTACCGCGTGCCCCGACTCGGCCATGCGGTCCGCAAGTTCCAGAGCCACAAGCTCACGCTCCGAAAAGCTCTCCTGGGGAAGGATGGCTACAAGCAAGGCCCCTATCTTTTCTTCCGGCACCTTTACTCGCCGCAACGCGGCCGTATGAGAAGCCATTCAGTAAGCGCACTTATTGTTAGCGCTAGTGCGTACGGCGCACATTTCTTTGAGCGCGAACTCCACAGTCCCCGTATTGAAAATAGCTCGCATATGCGCGTCCATGCTGATCATTATCTCGGGGCGAACGGCCGTTGTACGGAACATATTGGGTATGTTGCCGCGAGCCTTCATAAAACGGTCGAACACCTCCGCAACTTGAGGTGAAGCATCTGCTGGGTCGGTGACAGGTATACGGGGCATAAGCTTTCTCCGGTAGAATAAAGGTGTGCCATGCATTGTACCACAACCGTTGAGCCGTGGAAAAAGGGTGGAGCAGCCACCCATATTTTCGGGGTGCTGGGAACCTTCTCAGACGCTGTCAGAGCAGGGCAGGCGTGGCCTCTTTCCCGCAGTTGACACCCCCATACCCCTGTGATAGACTGCTCCTATAGGGTGGGGCATAGCGTCTTGAAAGGCAGAAGAGTGTTCAACGTTGAACAAATAGACCATGTTGCTTTTGTGGCGCGCGATATAGAACGCCTCGTAGCCTGGTACCAGGAACTATTCGGGATGGAACGCCGGTATGCAGATGTATGGACCGGGCAAGGTGACCCGGTAGCTCTATGCGCAGACGATGCATGCGTAGCTCTCTTCCGGGCTCGCGACAGCACGGAGACCCACAAGGAACCCCAGCACCCAAACCGGCATTTTGCGCTCAGGCTAGACCAGGCCAATTTCAGGCAGGCGCAAGTCGACCTGCATGCACGCGGTATCAGCTTTAGTCTATGGGATCACAAAGTCTCCCAATCGGTATACTTCACCGATCCGGAAGGGAACTATATTGAGCTTACTACATATGAGGTAAGCGGCTAGGCAAATAGTGAAGATAAGAGATAAGAAAGCCGGCAACAACGAGGTTGCGCTTTAGACTTCCCGTTCAGGGCATAGAGGAGGAGACACAACAAGGATGGATTTTTCGCTCAATGAAGATCAGAGGGCCGTACAGAAACTCTCATTCGATTTCGCGCAGAATGAGATAGCTCCCTACGCGAGGGAACATGACGAGCAAGGAAAGATAAACTGGGAAGCGCTCAAGAAGATGGGTTCGCTGGGCCTGCTCGGTGGACCTATACCGGAAGAGTATGGCGGAGCGGGCTTCGATTACGTCTCGTTTGGGCTGATTTGCGAAGAGATAGAGCGCGCCGAGACAGCCTTCCGCGTGATACAGAGCGTGCATGTGGGTCTCAACTCGCTTTCGCTGTTGCAGTGGGGCACCGAGGAGCAAAAGCAGAAATATCTTGTGCCCCAGGCTCGTGGCGAAAAACTCGCGACCTTCGGCCTCACCGAACCCGGCGCGGGCTCGGACGCCGGCAACGTAGCCACCACTGCACGCAAAGATGGCGACTACTATATCCTGAACGGCTCTAAAATATGGATAAGCCTAGCCGATGTAGCAGACCACTTTCTTGTCTTCGCATCGTTGGACCGCTCGAAGAAACACAAGGGCATGGCCGCCTTTATACTGGAGCGCGGCATGGAAGGGCTCTCCACAGGCACCATACACGGCAAGCTGGGAGTGCGTGCGGGTAACACCGGCGAGATCATTATGCAGGACGTGCGCGTGCCGAAAGCTAACCTGGTAGGCGAGGAGGGAGAAGGCTTCGCTATCGCCATGTCTGCGCTCGACTGGGGACGCTTTACGGTTGCCACAGGCGCGGTCGGCCTGGCCCAGGCTTGCCTAGACATATCTGTGAAGTATGCCAACGAGCGCAATGCCTTTGGCCGCCCCGTGGGCAAGTTTCAGCTAGTCCAGCAAATGATCGCCAAGATGGTGTCGGGCATCGAGACCTCACGTCTACTTTGCTATCGCGCGGGCTGGATGAAGAACTACGGCATGAAGACCACTCGCGAGACGTCACTCGCCAAGTGGTACGCCTGTAACGTCGCTTTTGAGAGCGCCAACGACGCCATCGAGGTACACGGAGCATACGGCTACTCCTCTGAATACCCGGCCGAGCGTTATCTGCGGAATAGCCGAGGTGCCGTCATCTACGAAGGCACGCGCGAGGTACATACCGTCATGCAAGGCGAGTACGCGCTGGGATACAGACAAGACAAGCCCTACCGCTGCCCGCCGCCCCCTGCGCCTGGATACCTGCGTAAAGATACTTACGATCCTGTTAGCGCCCTCCACTACCCGTTTGCCTTTCCTGCAGGTGTGGAGAGGGACGCCACGCCGATTGCTGGAAACTAGAAGATATTACGACCTCGCTTTATGCAGCAAGAGTCCCTTTCGTGCGTAGTCGGCACGCGTCAGCACGGCGAAATCGCGCGTATTGCCATGTGAGTTACGGCAGAGCGCGTAATTGGACTGCTAAAGCCGGCATTGACAGGACGTCAGCCACACTGAAGAGAGAACAATTATGGATGGGAGCCCCGAGCAGCCATATAGGTGCCATACTACAGCAGATTACAAGGCAGTTTATCCTGACCCGATAACCACATCAGCAGGAGAAGAGCTGCAAATAGGAAAGAAAGACCCTGATAATGAAGCATGGGTGTGGTGTACAGGCAAGTCAGGGAAAAGCGGCTGGGTGCCAGTCGTATATATTAGGCAGCATGGCGACACTGGAACCGCACTCCGAGACTACGCGGCAACCGAGCTTTCTGTATGTGCGGGAGGAGAACTTTTCTGCAACGAAGAAGTAAGTGGCTGGATCTGGTGTACAAATGGAGATGAACAGTCAGGATGGGTACCAGCCGAGAAGTTGAGCAGGATAGCTAGGGGAACCGGAGATGAGGATGACCCTTTGTTGTCGGTCGCTGGCATCTTTACAGCCGAGTCACTCTCCAGCGAACAGATAGACAATGAGTTGTACGGTCGTTGAGAGCATCTTTGCATCAGCAGCGATGTCGAAGTTACAAACAGAGCGCGTGACAGCGGAGCATTTTTCGGCAGCATGGGTCCTGAGAAGACGCTTTCAAGACAAGCCCCGTATATCCCTTGCGGATCTGACCTCAATGGTCATTATGCGAGAGTTAGACATAAAGTAAGTGCTCACTCAAGACGAACATTTCATACAAGTAGGAATGGGATCTACGCGAGTCCCATAGAGGAGACAAGCACAATGGCTAATAACAATCCTGTAATTCTCGGCGGCGCACGCACTCCGTTTGGCAAGTTCGGCGGCTCGCTCGCCTCGCTTTCCGCGATTGAGCTTGGCGCTACTGCTATGCGTGAGGCTATGGAGCGCTCGAAGATAAAGACAGATGACGTAACGCACAATATCATGGGCTGCGTAATACAGGGGGGGCTGGGACAGGTGCCTTCCCGCCAGGCCGCGTTCAAGGCCGGGCTGGGCCGCGAAGTCACTTCGGATACGATAAACCGCGTCTGTGGCAGCGGCATGCGCGCTGTTACCCTCGCAAGTGATCTGGTCAATATGGGCCATCACAGGCTCATCGTGGCCGGTGGCATGGAGAGTATGAGCAATGCTCCTTTCTATTCGTTCGGCACGCGCTGGGGGCTGCGCATGGGCAACGGCGAGCTTGTCGACGGAATGATGCACGACGGGCTGACCGATCCCCTGATGAAAGTAGCCATGGGCAATCACGGCTCAACTGTCGCTGCTGAAGAGAAGTGCAGCCGTGAGGAGCAGGACGCGTGGGCCTACAGGTCGCACCGGCGCGCGCTCGCCGCCATTGACAACGGCAACATGGCACAGGAGATCGTGCCGATAACGATCAAAGATAAGAAGAAAGGCGACATCGTTATAAGCACCGACGAATCGCCGCGCCGCGAGACTTCTCTCGAGGCGCTCGCCAAGCTCAGACCTGCCTTCCAGGCCGACGGCACGGTCACAGCGGGGAATGCGCCAGGCATCAACGATGGGGCGGCAGCGTTAGTGGTAGCTTCAGCAGAGTACGCGAAATCGAACGGCCTCAAGCCCATGGCCCGCATTCTCGGCTATGGCGAAGCCGCCTGGGATACGCCGTACCTGGCATATGTGCCTGCTATGGCTGGACAGAACGCACTCAAGAAGCTAGGTATGATAGTCGAGGACCTAGACCTTATCGAGATAAACGAGGCATTCGCGTCGGTGGCCCTTATCAGCATGGCACGCCTGGGCGTTCACGAAGACAAGGTGAACGTCAACGGTGGCGCAGTAGCCCTCGGGCACCCCATCGGAGCTTCAGGCGCGAGGCTCGTGCTCACACTCATACACGAGCTGACGCGACGGGGGGGCGGCATTGGCATGGCGGCGATTTGCTCAGGTACAGCTCAGGGTGATGCCATCATCATCCAGGTAGGAGAGTAAATTGGACTTCTTAGCTACAGCCCGGCGGCAGATGCTGTCCGGCCAACTCAATGAAGCGCGTGAACGGCTGCTCGCGTCCTTTGCGGGCCTCACCAACGAACAGATAGCCGAACAGGGCGTAGCGGGCGACTGGTCGGTGCGTGATATATTAGTGCATCTTGCGGCGTGGGACCGCGCACTGTCAGCAGGGTACAAAGAGATGCTCGCCGGTAAGCGTCCGCCTGTGCTCGACCTCGACGAGGAGGGTATAGAGGAATTCAACACCACGAACCATGCCCATGCAGTCGATACAAGTGTAGATGATGTGCTGAACGAGTTCACAGCCGCCAGGGAGGAGATGGTAGAGGTGCTGCGCCAGGTCGACAACAAAGACCTATTCGCCCCGGCCCCAGGCGACGAGCACGCCGACCTCTCTATAGCCTCATGCGTGCAGGTAACAGTGAGCCACGACGAGGAACATGCGGAGATGATAGAAGAGTGGAGGGAAAGCAAAGGATTATAGCATGCAACACCAAGCTAGTGCCCCTTCTTGCGACCTCCTGGGGAAAGAGCACTCCTTCCTAGAAGCAAGCAAATCAAAACCCTGCGGGTTTTGATTTGCTTGCTTAACTCTTAAGAGCTAAAAGGTTGCTGGAACCTGCACTAATACCTTAGTCCTACAACCGCAGTTAGGAAAAGTGATGGCGGAAATCTTATTAAAAGATGGCATGCTCTACGTTCGTACTCTCACTCCTGCGGAATGTCGTGTCTTACAGCAGTTGCAGCGCCGCGGCATACTCCAATTAGCACATAGGGCGCGTATTGTGCTGTTGTCATCTAGTGATTGGTCCGTTGCTGCTATAGCTGAGGCAGTGAACTGTTGCCGCAGAGCAGTGCGCGCCTGGATACATGTGTTTCAGCAAGGAGGACTAGCCCAACTCGCAGGCAAGATGCTGGGCCGCCCGCCTCATCAGGAAGCTGACATTTCCGCCATGACTTTCCAAGACGACATCTGTCAGCCTTCTGAACAGCGCCTGGTGCCAGCAATAGAGATCACTGTTCCTGAGACACGCAGATTGTTGAGTGAATTGGTCTGGAACAGGCGTCGTTGTCCGGCCTTTGTGCTGTATTGGTCGGCTTACCGACGCTACAAGCAAGCTAGCCAAGCGCAGTCACTGTCGCAAACGGGGTGCTGAATCATCTATTTTTCAACAACTGCGGTTGTAGGACCAAATACTGATGGCATATGGTGAGTGTATGAACGGGTCTTTGTAAACCCTCAAAACTTAGCTGGTGGGGTACTAATAGTACCCCACCAGCTAAGTTTTGAGGGTGGCGAAAAGCCCATTTGCACACTCACCAAATCATCACTATTTAGCTGGTAGGGTACCTAGTGGTCCTTCAAGTGTCCCTAAAGGGAACCCTAACCGCTTGGCGAAAGAGCGTTTCTTTCCATTCAACAAATCAAAACACTCCGTGTTTTGATTTGTTATCTCTCTTTCAAACGCTGGAAGGTCCATGAAGCTGCACTAGATAGCGGGGTGCAGCCACAAGAACCGGAGTGGCACATAAGCTATAATAGCTCCATGAAAAAGGCCAACCCGGACGTGGGCGTATTACCCTTGCGCGCCTTGTGGCGCGACTTACTCTGTTGGCCCTTGTATGCCGCAGTTGCCCTGGTGCTGCTGGCCGCAGCTTTGCCATACCAGGTGCGACATGCCGCTAATTTTGCCATCGACGTAGGCGCCCAGGGTGACGAGCCATACCTGAAGCACTTCTACGAGCCACAAAGCGCCACGGACGCCAAAGGGGCTAAAACCAGCTACAGGTGGAGTGGCTATACATCTGATTTCATCCTGCCCGGCTCCGCACCCGGCATACCGTACAGCGTAACGCTCAGCCTGGCAGGCCACCCTCCGCCGGCGCCGCCGGCTGTGGTTACAGTCACCGTAGGCGCTATGCAAGTCGGCGTGCTGCAGCCTGCCAATGACCGTTTCAGCCTCTACTCGGTGGCAATTCCGGCAGAATCAAACAGCGGGGATAACCTGATTATTGACCTGGCGTCGAATGCCTTCTCGCCTGGAGGCGGCGACACGCGAGAGCTGGGAGTGGCGGTCGACAGCGTAACCATGCAGGCAGAGGGTCGGGGACTCGCCCTCCCGCCTGCCACCACGCTTGAGTGGCTCGCGTTCTCTATGCTGTTGCTTTTCTTGACATTGCGCCGTGTGGGCTTTACGTCTGAGGGCTCGTTGTTGTGTACAGTGCCCGCGTCTTTGGCGATAGGATTGATATTGCTTTACAGGCGATACGATCTTACCGTCTTCACCGGCGGTATGGCGCTGGTAATGGCGTGCGTCTTTGCGCTGGCGCTGCTGGTGCCCCCGGCGGTCAGATGGAGTATGAAACGGCTAAGGGTACACATGAGTCCCATGCACTTGCGCTGGCTGATGGTTATATACCTGCTGGCCTTCGCGCTCAAAGCCGGGGGAATGCTCCACCCCCAGTTCATACAATTGGACCAGGTTTTTCGTGCTCACCAGGTACAGGAGATGGTACACAACTTCCCCGCATTCTGGGAGAAATACCAGCATGTCACCACTGCAGACCAGGAGACAGGCACAATACACGGCCAGGAGGGACACACCATGCTCGGCCAGTGGAACCTGGTGGTGCCCTTCCCCTATTCGCCGGTGGGGTATATGGCTCTTGCGCCCTTTGGCTGGATCTGGCCGAGTTGCTGCGATGATCGCATCGTCGAAGCGAGCGATATAAGCCTGGCTGCGCTCTCAGGTACGCTGCTCTTTGCCCTGTATGCAATTGCGCAGAGGGGGCTCAACAACGGTACAGCGGGCGTTATAACGGCGGTCATAAGCCAGTTTGCGCCTATAAGTTATCTCCACTTCTCCGATGGAGCCTACCCATACATACTGGCTAACTGGCTCGCTATCGTCTATATAGCCGCAGCCGTCTGCCTGGCGGATCGCGCGGCGCGTGCGGGGCCTTTCCTCTTGCTTACGCTCCTCTCGGCTCTTACCTTGCTTTCGCATACGGCAATTGTCTTCCTGGCCTTCCCTTTTGTAGCTCTAAGCGTTCTCTTCGGCTGGTTAAAGGCGAAAACGCAGCCCGGAACGGCTCTTCCCAGGAGAACGGCGGCGGCGCTGGCCCTATCGTTTCTGGCTGGTGGACTGGTGTCGCTCATCTACTACGGCAGCTATATAATACCTCTGCTTACCATCTCGATACCGGCCCTTGCTGGCAAGGCGGAGAGCAGTGGTGTAGGGCAGGAGAGACGCTATTTGGGCGACCGCCTCTTAGCAGGCTTCTGGCCCCAACTGTCAGCCCACTTCGCCTCGTGGCCCGCCCTTCTGGCTCTGGCCGGTCTGCTGCTTCTAATCCCTCTGCTGGTAAAAAGAACAGGCCCAGGTGCCGCCGGTGAGGCTGTAGCGGGCAATAGCATCAAGCCGATGGGTGGAGAGAGTGCCGCTACCCGGCGGCCGATGCAAGAGACCCTGATGCCAGAGACCCTGCATATTACAGATAACATCGAGCCGGTAAGTGAAGAGAGTGCTGCTGCTGCGCGACAGATGACGCTGATTCTGTTAGCGGCATGGACAGCAACCTTCCTGCTGTTCAGCCTGCTCGACCTGCGAGTAAACCTCCTCCAGCGCCACATGATATTTGCCCTACCACTCCTCGCACTATTAGCTGGTTACGCGCTGGCTAGAATGCAGGGGCTGACAGCACTGCCGCAGCGTCTAAGCCCGGCTGGTCTGCTTACCTTACTGCTAGTGGTCGGGCTTATACTGACAAGCAGCAAGATGTGGCTAGACAGAGTTCTGCACTACATGTTGCCCCCAGGATCGGGCTGATCCTCTATAAAGAACGAGCAAGTGAAAACCCGAAGGTTTTCACTTGCTCGTTCTTTAGCTGCCTCTTTATTTCCGCGAAGGAGCTTGATAATGCAGCTACCAGCATCACTACAGGGGACCGTAACCTTTTAGCTTTTGAGAAGCATAAACAAACCAAAGCCCTCCGGGTCTTGATTTGTTTGTGCTTGGAAAGAAGAGCTCTTTCCCCAAGAGGTCCATGAAGCTGCAATGAGGAGGGCATCCTATAGTACCGGGATAGTACCAGGAAAGGTACCTCTTTGGTACCATCGGGCTATAGGCAGAGAGGCACAGGCGCAGTAAACTAAGAGCGTACAGAATAGAGTGACGACAACAATCCTGCTCCTCCTGGTTCGAGGTCTCGAAAGAGACCTCTTTTCTTTTGTCCGCACAATGTGCGCAATTCCGTAGATGCGGGGCAGAGATCACACTTGTTGTAAGGCCAAACCAGCCGCCCGAACAGAAAGATTCTGTACTGCCCACATGAACTTCCCGGCACAACAAGCAGACATCTACTTTGACACACAACCCTCCAGGGCCTATATTATCGGTGTGCAAGACCCATCTTCTCTATGGAGCCAAATAGAATGCCAAGCCTGGCATACCGCGCTCGAGAGCTACCTTGACGTGGTAGCGCGTCAGCAAGTGAACGGTCTGGAGGAGCTTGACCGCTGGTACCGTGAAGACTTTCCTGCCCTCCTCCGGCAACGCGACCCTCAATTCATAACTCTCGATGAACTGACGCAAGTGGCGCGCTGGAAGATGAAGCGAGGCGTATGGAGGCAGCGCAACCTGATGCTCGTAGAAGGTAATTCCGACGATGTTGTGAAAGAGCGATCAGAACAGGCATTTGCCGTAGAATCCGACCCGCGTAAACCGATAGCTTTATTGAGTGACCTATCAGGAGTAGGTCCAGCCACAGCATCCGCCGTCATGGCCGCAGGGAAGCCGGACCGCTACCCCTTCTTCGACGAGCTCGTGGCCGCACAGGTAGCCGAACTGGGAGCCGTAGCTTTCACGGCAGCATACTACGCCCGCTATACCGACGCGCTACGCGAACGAACACTGCTGCTGAACGACAAGTGCTCGCACGTTGCCTGGAAGGTACAGGAGGTAAGCCAGGCGCTGTGGGCAGCATCAGGGGGCAAGAGTGGGTAGAGCGATGAAGCCTGCTACGCCTGTGCAGGGCACTGCGGCAGACGCCAGATCACAGCCCAAAGAAGTGAGACTCTAAGAGATCCCGCATCTGGGTACGCCCGGAGGGACTCGAACCCCCGCACCTGGCTTCGGAGGCCAGCGCTCTATCCGACTGAGCTACGGGCGCGTAGCTGTAGCTATAGTATAGGCTATGAAGCCGCCTGTTTCAAGAGCATCAAGAGGCGTTCCGCCGAGCGTCACTCCTCTCTTCATGCGCATTCACAGTTGGTGCTCGCCCGCGCTGGGGACCTTCTAGGTAGCGCCCTCACCGCTCGGTTCGCCACCGGTTGTGGTAGGCATCTCCACGCCACCGGTGGAGCTGTCGCTATCACCAGTAGAGGAAGCAGGCTCCTCAGCCGCAGCCTCGTCGTCCGGGTACTCCAGCCCGCTATCGTCCGGCGCTTCAGTCGAGCTGCCGGAGCGTTCGTTTTCGGGATTGTCGCGGAAGGGGTTGGGGTCCGTGTCCATAGAGCCTCCTTGTGGAGTCCTTGTGCTGCCTGGCGGACATAGGCTGTG
>JALYYZ010000007.1 GCA_030945985.1 Chloroflexota bacterium | reverse complement strand
CCTCTATGCCTTCGCCGCCCACCTCTTCTTCACCTTCGACCAGGAAGCGCACATTGATCGGCAGGCTGCCATCTCTTTTCATGAGGCTTTCCACGGCCTTGAGGTGTATGTAAAGCTGGCCCTTGTCGTCGGCGGCCCCGCGTGCATAGATGTTGCCGTTGCGTACGGAGGGCTCGAAAGGTGGTGACTGCCATTCTTCCAGCGGGTCAGGTGGCTGCACGTCGTAATGACCATAGATCATCACCGTCGCCTGGCCGGGAGCGTGCAGATAATCGGCGTAGACAAGAGGGTGTCCGTTGGTGGGGATGACGCGCACGTTATCCATACCGCTGCGCTTCAGGTGGCCGGCTACCCACTCCGCAGCTCGCTGCACGTCGGCTTTGTGCTCGGAGAGGGTGCTTACAGATGGTATGCTCAGGAACTCTGTCAGCTCCCGTGTGTACTCTTGTTGTTCGTTGCTGCTAATCATGTGGGGCCTCACTTTGCGAAGTATAGAGTATTGTACGCGGGGAGGGTGGCTTTGGCAACCTGGTATTTCGATAACAATGCAGAACCGGAGGTCTCTGCCTAATGTGGTAGTCTCGATCCTCCGTGAGGAACGCCACTCTTCTGATATATAGAATTTGAGCAATTGGGAATTAGTATATGCGCTAGCGGAGATACCTTCCAGCGCCGCAATAGTCTCCAGATCCGGACGGAGTCCTTTACCTGCGATGATCTCGCCTAGAGCACCTGCACTTGTTGAAGCACAGTAGATAGTGCGAAAGCGATATTTCTCTGCGAGTGCTGTTCCCGCAGGGTCGTCGTACCTTCCCGAGAACCTCCCTGTCGCTCCGGCATGCTGCCAATCAGGGGGTTCCAGGGGCTAGCGGTTGTCCTAACCGGAGCTTAAGTGGTAGGATAACCTCGGCACAATCGGCCTGCTAACCTGGTTCGGCACATCTACTTAGAGGCGGCGCACTTGTTTACACTCTCAGGCAAACGAGCCCTTGTAACCGGTGGTGGGCGTGGTATCGGGCGCGCTATAGTCCTCGCGCTCTCCTCTGCAGGTGCTGATGTGGCTGTGACTGCTCGGAGTCTCCTTGAGATCGAGGCCGTGGCCGGCGTGATAAGGTCCGCTGGTGGTAAGGCTTTACCCGTCACCTGTGATGTGACCGATCCCTTGTCCGTTGGCGAATTGGCGAGGCGGGTAGAGGATGCCTTTGGCGGGCTCGATATCCTGGTCAACAATGCCGGCAGCGCGCAGAGCCACAAGTTCGTTGATCACCCTGATGAGCTATGGCATCGTATGCTGGACACCAATCTCACCTCAGTGTACTATGTGACTAAAGCCTTCGCGCCTATGCTGGTAGAGAGCGGCGGAGGGCGCATCATCAACATCGCTTCGACTGCGGCCCGTGTGGGCGACCGCTACGTGGTTGCCTACACCGCCGCTAAACATGGTGTGCTTGGGCTCACTCGGGCGCTGGCTGCTGAGCTAGTGGGGCAGAATGTCACTGTGAACGCCATCTGTCCGGGCTACGTAGATACTCCCATGACGGAAGCTACTATCGACAATATAACCGCCCGCACAGGTAAGGACGCGGAAGAGGCGCGGTGGGCGCTTGAGAAGATGAGCTTGCAGAAGCGCCTCATAGAGCCGGAGGAGGTAGCCGCGCTGGCCCTCTTCCTGGCGGCGGAAAGCAGCAGAGGCATCAACGGCCAGGCGATCAATATAGACGGCGGCACGGTAATGTCGTAGCACCTCACCGGCAGAGTATAGCAGTTACATTCTTGCTCACCATGTGAGCAAGAATGTAACACAACACCGCCATTACATTGGTGGGGTACTAGCAGGGTACAGCAATATCGAGCCGGCGCACCGCTATCTATGAGGCACGCCGGGCTTGGGAACTTTATATGCAATACGATTTTCTCTACAACGTGGTAGAGGGTGTGGCTACCCTCACTTTCAACCGCCCCGAAGTGCTGAACGCTCTCACCTTCGAGGTATATGCGCAGTTCCGCGACCTGCTGGAGACGCTGCGCTACGATGACGATGTGAAGGTGCTAGTGCTCACCGGCTCGGGCGATGCCTTTTGCTCGGGCGGCGACGTGCATGAGATTATAGGGGCGCTGCTGGAGCGCGACGTGAAGGACCACCTGGCCTTTACGCGTATGACCGGGGCCGTGGTGCAAAATATGCGCGTGCTTGATAAGCCTATAATATCGGCGCTCAACGGCATGACTGCCGGCGCGGGCTCGGTGATCGCCCTGGCTTCAGACCTGCGTATCGCTTCTGAGCGTGCCCGCTTCGCTTTTCTCTTCGCCAAAGTAGGGCTTGCAGGTGTCGACATGGGCTCGGGCTACTTGCTGCCCAAGGTAGTAGGTATGGGCAGGGCTTCGGAGCTGCTGCTCCTGGGCGATACTATAGACGCAGTCACCGCCGAGAGATATGGACTTGTGAGCCGAGTGATCGCCCACGAAGATCTCATGCCTGCGGCCCAGGATCTGGCACGCAGGCTAGCGAGCGGACCCACACTGGCTATTTCGATGACCAAGCGGATGATAAACAACGAAATGAATATGGACCTGGTCAGCGCGCTTGAAGCAGAGGCTCAGGCCCAGGCGCTGATGCTGATGGGCGAGGACCACCGCCGCTTCTACGAGGCGTTCAAGGCAAAAGAACGACCCAAGTTTGTTGGAAGGTAAGGCAACTTTGCATAGTGGATCGGCCTGTGGGTAAGAGTATAATCAACCCTCCGGCGCTGGTGCGGCCTGTGGGCTTTAGCCATGGCATAACCACAACAGGTGGGAAACTACTTTTTTTGGCGGGCCAGACAGCGCTCGATGCAGAAG
Source organism: Chloroflexota bacterium (assembly GCA_030945985.1). Lineage (GTDB taxonomy): Bacteria > Chloroflexota > Chloroflexia > QHBQ01 > JADMIH01 > JADMIH01. The sequence goes on along the minus strand of JALYYZ010000007.1, from coordinate 4,533 downwards.
GCCAACTTGTCGCGCCGGGCGACATCGTAGGCCAATACTGGCAGGTGCTGAGCAACTTGCGCGAGGTAGTGGTTGCAGCGGGTGGCACCATGCCCGACATCGTCAAGCTCACCATATTCGTGGGCGACCGCGACCTTTACTGTGCCCATCTGAAGTCGCTAGGACAGGTACACAAAGAGTTCTTCGGAGGCTATTACCCCGCTATGGCCCTTCTTGAGATTGCTCGCTTCTTTGAGGATGGCGTGCTGCTGGAGATAGAGGGCATAGCCGTGATAGGGCAGGGCGAAGACGTATGAACTTCGAGTTGACCCCCGAGCAAAAGAGTGTGCAGGCGACTGCACGACGCTTCGCCCGCGAGGAAGTGGCACCTCTGGCCCGCCAGGCCGACGAACTGGGAGAGTTCCCCATGCACCTGGTGGGGCGCATGGCCGAGCTTGGTTTCCTCGGTGGACCCGTTGCGAAAGAGTACGGCGGGGCCGGCATGGACCTTGTAAGCTTCGCCCTGATTTGCGAGGAGCTTGGTTGGGCCGACTCCTCGGTGCGAGGCTTCCTGACAGTGCATACCGGCCTGGTCTCGTCGTGCATCGAAGCCTGGGGCACAGCGGAGCAGAAGCGCCACTACCTGCCGCTGCTCACGGGGGGCGAGTGGATAGGCTGCTATGCGCTTACCGAGCCAAATGCGGGCTCAGACGCGGCAGGCATGGAGGCCACTGCCACACAGGACGGGGACGACTACCTGCTCAACGGCGAAAAGATATGGATTACCAACGGCACCAGCGCGCGCCTGGCCATCGTCTTTGCCACTATAGACCTGACCGCGCGACACCGTGGTATCTGCGCCTTCCTGGTGGAAACCGATACGCAGGGCTTCAACAGGGAGCCGATGCCGGGCAAAGAATTGGGCCTCAAGGCATCGGAACACAGCCATTTTAAGTTGCTCGATTGTCGTGTACCCAAAACAGCAATGCTCGGCTCACCTGGTGACGGCTTCAAAGTGGCTATGTCGGCACTTGATCGAGGACGACTTGGGGTAGCGGCGGGGGCGGTGGGCGTAGCCCAGGCGTGCTTGGACGCCTCCCTAGATTTTACTCGTGGTCGCAAGCAGTTCGGCAAGCGCCTAGCCGATTTCGAGATGGTGCAAGCAACACTGGCCGATATGGCTGCCGATGTAGAGGCAGCGCGCCTGCTGGTCTTGCATGCCGCCTGGCTCAAGGATCAGGGCATGCCTGCGACCAAAGCCGCATCTATAGCCAAACTCTTTGCTACAGAGGCAGCAGTCAAAGCGGCGTCGGAGGCTGTGCTGCTGCACGGCAACCGAGGCTACTCCAACGAGTACCCTGTGGAGAGATATTACCGCGATATAAAGGGCCTGCAAATCTACGAGGGCACCAGCCATATACAGCGTATCATCATCGCGCGGGAACTCGTGGGCAAAGAGACCTGAACAGAAGGGTCTATACTTTAGACGGAGCCAAAAGAGTGGAGGGTACAGATGATGGCCTATTCGGATTATTGGAACCCTAAGAACGAGACGATGCCTCGCGAGCAGCTAACAGCTTTGCAGTTGGTCAAGCTGCGCCGCATGTGCGACTGGGCATACGCCAACTCGGCCTTTCACCGTGCCAAGTTCGATGCGGCCGGCTTCAAGCCCGAGCATCTCAAGACGTTGGACGACCTGCGCCGTATACCCTTTATGACCCGAGAGGAGTGGATGGAGTCGTTAGTGCAGCACCCGATGTTCGGCGATATTATTACCACCGATCCCGCTAACGCAGTACGATACCATCTCACATCAGGCACGACTGGGCGCACCCCTATTCGGGTGCTGGACAGCACAAAGGACTGGGACTGGATAGGCGAAATGTGGTGCTACGGCCTCTGGGCGTTCGGCATCAGGCCTGGTGACATCGTATATTTCGCCTTTGGCTATGGCTCCTTTATTGGCTTCTGGGGCGCGCACTACGCCTGCGAGAAGATAGGAGCGCTCGTCATCCCCGGAGGAGCGCAAACCACCGAGGCTCGCATCAAACAGATCATGGAGATGGGCGTGACCACGGTGGCTTCCACGCCCACCTACGCTCTCAATATGTGGCAGAAAGCCACCGAGATGGGCATAGATCTAGCTCGCGACTCGAAGGTCAACAAGCTTATTGCATCGGGCGAGCCCGCCGGTTCTATTCCTGCGGCCAAGCGGCAGCTTGAGGAGGCGTGGGGCGCAAAGTGCGGCGATACGGCGGGTATGACCGAGGTGGGCACTATCATGATCTTCGAGTGCTCCCACCAGCCGGGTGGCACCCATATTATCGAGGACCACTACATCGAAGAAGTACTCAACCCGGCCACCGACGAGCCGATGGGCTATGGCGAGCTTGGTGAGAGGGTCGTGACCTCGTTCGGGCGCGGCTTTATACCAGTGCTGCGCTATCGCACGAAAGATATGGTGCTGAAAGTGCCCGCGAGCACCTGTACGTGCGGGCGCACCTGGGACATATATGAAGGCGGCATACGCGGCCGCTGGGACGACATGAAGCTGATTCGCGGCACGAACGTCTACCCCCGAGCTGTCGAATCGATCATACGGGAGCACAACTCCATTGACGAGTTCCAAATCTATGTGTGGCGCAAAGATGACTTGCAGGACGAAATTACCGCTCGCGTGGAGGTGAAGCCTGGCCACGAAGCTGAATGGCAGGGCCTCGAACGTGATCTAGGGCGCGACCTCGCTGAGGCGCACGAAGGGCTGCGCTTCAACGTAGAGCGCATGGAGTATGGTACCCTGCCCAGGTTCGAGCTAAAGGCCAAAAGGCTGATAGATGTGAGGCCCGTGGCCCAATATTAGAGCGCCGGTTATTACCAGATCCATTTCAGGAAGCAATGCATGACCCTGCGGGCACATGAACGATGAAAAGAGTATACGCTCTGATCCCCAGGCCCTGACCCTGATCATCGTCTTTAGAGGAGGTATATAATTATGGAGACAGAGACCGACCTGTTGGGCACCCCTTTGACCGAAAGCGAGAAGGCGCTGCTGGACGTTTACTCTAACCTCAAGAGCCTCGCGGGGCGCGACGATCTACCACCCTGCGCGGCCCGCAATGTGCGTAAGGCATTGTCTGCTATGTGGCAGGCCACTAACGACCTTGATTTACAGTTTGAGCAGCTATATGATGTGGGTGTCTAGGAAAGGAGAAAAGAACAAACAAATCAAAACCCGCAGGGTTTTGATTTGTTCTTCCTCCCAAAGGGAGACGTTGCCTAAATCTGCACCATGATGTCAGATCGGTGCTGCAATTACCCGGCGCTACGAATAAACAAACTACAAGAAAAGAGGATCACGAGATGGGCGCAACCACTCAAGTATTGCCTCACTGGGACATGACGACGATCTTCCCAGGCATAGACTCGCCGGAGTTCAGTGTAGGCTTTCAAGACGCAATCAACAGCATTACCGAGCTAGCCGAGCTATGGGATGCCCTGGGTATAGATGTGCAGGAGCCGGTGCCGCTCGGTGACGAGACGGTGCGGCACTTCGAGCGGGCAATAGAGAAATATAACGATGTGCTCAGGCAGACGGGCACGCTCCGCTCCTACATAGTCTCTTTTGTCTCAACCAATTCCCGCGACGATACGGCACAGGCCAAATTGAGCCAGTTCGAGAAGAACTACACCCGTGTTACCCAACTGGGCACGCGTTTTACCGCCTGGATAGGCTCACTCGATATAGAGGAGTTGCTGCGCCGCTCGGAGCCGGCTCGCGCACACGAGTTTATGTTGCGTAAGACTAAAGAGCACTCGATGCACCTTATATCGCCCGCCGAAGAGAGCCTCGCAGCGGAACTCAACCTCACGTCGGGTGCCGCCTGGAGCAGACTTCATGGGAATATTACTTCACAATTAATGGTCCAAGTTCCACTTAAGGCAGGTGCCCGCGAAATGCCAATGAGCCTGGTGCGTACGCTCGCCTATGACCCCGACCGTGATACCCGGCGCGCCGCCTACGAAGCCGAGCTTAAAGGCTGGGCAGGCGTAGCTGTGCCGATAGCTGCCGCCCTGAACAGCATCAAGGGGGAGGTCAATACGCTGGTGATGCGCCGCAACTGGGGATCGGCTCTCAATGCTGCTCTCTTCAACAACAACATAGATAGGGAGACGCTCGATGCCATGATGCTGGCGGCACGCGAGTCATTCCCTGACTTCCGTCGCTATTTCAAGGCTAAGGCCCGAGCCCTCGGTACCGAGAAGCTGGCCTGGTATGACATATTTGCCCCTGTGGGCAGCGGCAACAAGGTGTGGGAGTACGACGAGGCCACGGCCTTCGTTGTGAAGCAGTTCGGTACCTACTCCGACAAGATGAGCCGCTTCGCCGCGCGGGCCTTCGATGAATCGTGGGTGGACGCCGAGCCGAGGCCGGGAAAGCGAGACGGCGCTTACTGCATGTGGATACGTGGTGGCGAGTCGCGGGTATTCGCCAACTTCAAGTCCTCTTATGCCGGTATGAGCACGCTCGCTCATGAGCTTGGTCATGGCTACCAC
>JALYYZ010000006.1 GCA_030945985.1 Chloroflexota bacterium | reverse complement strand
GCTAGTTGCCTCCGGGCGCTCGCACGTTGAGGATGGCTGTGCCTTCAGTCCCCCCTGTTAGCCTCATTGTGTACTCGCCAGTGGTGGGCACATTCACGCCTATCGTGGTCTTCGCATCGGCGGGCAGTTCACGAGCGGCGATCAACTTGTCCCCCATAAAGGTGTACGGCCCACCTGTGGTGCTTATCACCAGTTGAACGGCCCCTTGCTGCATATCGTAACGATCATGCCCGAACTTACCTCCGCTAACGGAGATTTCCAATTTCTGTAAGTCCTGGGGGAGCTTATTCGCATCGCTCGGTTGAACACCGGCTGGCAACCCGTCTGCTTGCCTAGCCTCCTTAGAGTTGTCTCCGCACCCACTTACGAACATCGTAAGCAGGAGTACGGCAAGCGCCGCCAATTGTGCCGAACTTTTCAAGATAATCACCTCCTATCGTGTGGCCCTCAGCAGGTGTGGGCCACCAGCCGGGAACAGAGTTTAGCCCTCGTACAATTTAAGGAAAGACTGCGCCACATGCAAGAGCTTTTTGCTGAGTGCCGACTTCGGCAAGAAGCCGTCCGCGCCCGCTGCCTTGGCTGCCTCCTCATACTGGGTAGTCGCGTACAGCGTGCAAATGATGACCCTCGGCGCATCCGGCTCTGCCTTCACCAGGCGCGTCGCCTCTAACCCGTTCATGTCGGGCATCACCATGTCCATCAGTACCAGGTCGGGGTGAGATTGTGCTATCTGTTCTATAGCGCCGCTCGCCGAGAGAGCCGTACCCACCACCTCGAACTCCTCGAGACTGGCGAGCAACTGCGCTAGGGAACTGAGGAAAGTTGGACTGTCGTCCACGACAAGGATGCGGATTGGTGGCATGAGTTTGTTCGCTTGTTCTGGCTTTCGGGTGTCAAGTGCCTGGTATTGTGGTAACCTATGCGGTTGCAGAAGGGGCCTTTGACTTCGATGTCAACGGACGGAGAGCACACACTGCAACACCACTCGGATTGCCCTTACTACCAACTTTACCCGGCCTGGGCTGCTCGCGCAGACCGAATACCGCCTATTCTGATTCTACAGAATCAGAATAGGCGGTGCCGTCAGGGAAAGGCTGAAAAAGGGTAAGGGAATACCTGATGCTGCTGTCGGATACGTGCTTACTCGCCCGGTAGCAGCAGCCCTGCGTGGATAGCATATCGTACCAGGCTGGCGATATCGTACAGCTCCAGTCGCTGCATCAATTGCCGGCGGTGAGTCTCGACAGTTTTGGGACTGACCGTCAGTTCGTTCGCTATCTGCTGAGTGCTGTAACCCCTGGCGATCAGGCCGAGGACTTCGCGTTGGCGCAGGGTTAACGCCTCGATGGAGCTGGGCTCGCCCCTCGCCCTGCGGGTGAAGTCATGCACCAGGTGAGTGGAAGCGGGAGGGCTGAGGTAGGACTCGCCGCGCGCCACCGCGTGTATGGCGACTTCAAGCTCCGAAGTGCTGGAGTTCTTGAGCAGGTACCCGCTGGCCCCTGCGTGAAGTGCTTGCCAGACGTACTCTTCGTTGGAGTGCATGGACAGTATGATCACTCGCGTCTGCGGAAACTGCTTTATGATCCCCGCTGCTACGTCCAGGCCATTACTGTCCGGCAACGCTATATCCATGAGCGCCACGTCAGGGCAGTGGATTTCCACCAGGCGAGAAGCTTCTCTTCCCGTACCTGCCTCCGCAACCACTTCTATCCCCGTCAGGTTTTGCAGTAAAGACCGTATCCCGGCACGCACAAGGTCGTGGTCCTCGACCAGCAAGACGCGGATAGGGGCTGCCATCAGGAGCGCACCCGTCCTTCGGACCCCGCCTCGGACGCGGCCAAGTCTTCCCTGGCCGCAGTCGTGAACGGCAGCAGCGCTTTGACAGTTGAACCTTTCCTCAGTTCTGACACGATAGTTAGATGCCCGCCCACCAACTCTGCACGTTCGCTCATACCGAGCAGGCCCATACTTGCGCCGCCTGACGCCCTCTTGCGTGCCGCTCCCACATCAAAGCCTGCGCCATCGTCGTGAATAGCCGCTTCCAACGTATCATCTCGCAGGGATAGCTCTACTCGCACTTGACGCGCATCGCTGTGCCTGGCAACATTAGTGAGCGCTTCCTGCACGATCCTGAAACAAGCGGTCTCTATATCGGGCGGCAAGCGAGTCGGCAGTGGATTTACAACCACCTGTATGTCGGTGCCTGTGCGCTCGCTCTGGCGCTCCGCATACCAGAGCAGTGCGCTCACCAGCCCCAGGTCGTCCAGGAGGGAGGGACGCAGGTCCAGAGAAAGGTTACGCACCTGCTGAAGGGCATACTCCACAAGCGTCACGCTTTCCTGTAGCCTGGGCTGGAGAGAGGACGCTTCGGGTGCGCGCTGCAGCGTTTCGATATTGATTTGTATGGCGGTAAGCGTCTGGCCGACCTCATCGTGGAGTTCGCGGGCAATATGGCGTCGCTCGCTCTCCTGTATCTCGAGCAGCCTGCGGGAAAGCCCCCGCAGGGCCTCCTTGCCCGTACTTACCTCTTCCAGGAGCGCGCCCACCCGGGCCGCGTACCGGTCCAGTTCATCAACAGCGCGTTTGCGCTCGGTGATGTCTGTGCAGCTTACCAGCAGGCATCTAGTTTCTTCAATATCGGCGATCTCGGCGGAAAACAGGCCCTCGCGTACCTCCCCCCATTTCGTTTGAAACTGCAGCTCCATGTCCCGGATATGGCCCTGCGAGAGCAATACGTCAACCAGCGTGTTGCGAGCGTCCTTGTCAGCCCACAGGCCCAGTGAGATCGTGGTCTGTCCGATTACTTCGTCACGAGTGTAGCCGGTTATCCTGAGAAAGCTGCTGTTTACATCCAGTGCAAGGCCGGTGACCAGCTCGCTGATCCAGAGGGCAGCTGGACTTACGCGAAAGGCTTTAGCAAACAGGTCTTCCGGCCCATCTGAGCCTTCCGGCGTGCTCGCGGCTCTCTCAACGTTCCTCTGTGGGACGGCCCCCTCGACCTGTGGTCCTTCTACGATCTCGCAATTCAAAGTCACACCCTTGTTTTGGTGTATATCGTGCATAAAAACCAGCCTGTTCTACGCAAACATTCTCATCCGGAAATTATCTCCGCGATGCGTTATTGGGGATACATGCCTGCGTGTGAGTGTTGGCGCTTATCTGTTCTAGCAAGATTATACACCAGGCCTGCCGCATGCCGACCTGATGGGTCTTTCAGGGATATCCTTAGGCTTTTTCAGCCTTTTCCCGATGTTTCTTATTCATGCAATCGGTACACTCAGTACAGTTGGCATCTTTATGTCCAATATCATGCGGCTGCAAAACATCTACATCAGTAGGAGAGTAGAAGCAAAGCAGAACGAGATAGTCGCAGCCTGGTGACGAGCACCAGGAGATAGGTGAGGCAGGATGCCCTCCCCGACTGTTCTCAGTGACTTGCCCTCTATCGAACTCTAAAACAAGCGGCAGAGGCCAGATATAAGATAAAGAAAGACTGGAGAAGGAGACAAGGAATGCAAGCTGCGCTACGACTGACACGTCTGGGGAGGCTGACTGTTTACCTGAGCTACACATGGAAATTTGCCTCGGTGCTGATGCTCTGGTGGGTAGCCCTGCTCTGGCTACCGGAAAACTTTCCCACCTGGGGCACCAATTTTTACTGGCTCGTTGCAGTCGCGGTGCTCGTGCTCTACCTGTTCAGCGTCATCGCGCATGAGTTGGTGCATTCGGCGGTTGCCGGAACCGGGCCACGCAGTGCCAATCTCTTCCCCTTCGGGGCAGCAGTGCCGTTCAAGTTACGCAGCTTAGCCCCGGCACGCGCTCCCGTAGCTGCGTTGTCGGCACCTTTATTCAACCTTACCCTGGGAGGCGCACTGTTGCTGCTTGGCAACAGCATCCCCGGCCCTGAACACGTACTCGGCTGGGTCAAGGCGCTCGCAGTACCTTTGGGTTTGTTGAACGTATGGATGGGCGCGCTCAACCTGATTCCCGGTATACCCTTCGACGGTGGGCTGGCGCTCGCCGGTGCCATGCAATCGTTCACAGGTGACAGAGAGGGTGGGCTGTCGCTTGCCCAGTCTATTGGCAGACTTGCCACGCTGGCGCTTGTGCTGCTCGGCGCTTGGAGGGGGCTTACGAGTGACGTGTGGTTGCAAGCGTTGGCCCTCGTGGTGATAGGCTGGTCGGCCAGGGAGGCCGCTTCGGTAGGCGAACAGCGCCGCACGCTGCGAGAGCTCCTCTCGCAGGTGAAGGCCTCGGATTTCATGGACGTTTCACGTCCGGAGGACGCTGTGCAGGAGACGGCTACCGTCGCCGATCTTGTGCGAGCACACCCCCGCTTCCCTCCCAATACTCCGCTCCCTGTGGTTAACGCTGCCGGAAACCTGGTCGGCATAGTTACCCTGGCGGCTACTGAGCGCCTGATGCAAGGCACGTGGGCATCAACGCCTATCCGTGCAATCTCGACACCCATAGCCCGGATACGAACAGTTGCACCGGGTTCGCCCCTGGTGGATGTACTGGCAATCGCCCACTCACGGCCCCTGGCAGATGGGGAGGCGCTGCCCGATGAGGAGCCAAGTATCCCCGTGGTCGAGAATGAAAAGCTTCTGGGCAGTATCGATCCGGCAAGGCTGCAATCGTTCGAGGAGGCAGGTCGCAAGTCTGGAATCGAGGAAACCCTTGGTTCGGACATCAGTACAAGACCAAGAGGGTTCATCCGCAGCCTGAGTGCTCTCCTCCCAGCGTTGATACTACTTGCGGCAATGGCTGTGCTGGGGAATCTCGCGCTCCATACCGATCCGGTCGGCCTCCAGGAGGCTGCGGCCAACACGGAAAGCAACATTGTCTTCAGCAACGTCCGGCCAGCTGACGGCGACATAGTGGGCTTCGGAGAGCAGAACATAAGCGTGCAGGTGGAGGGAACAAGCGCTGTGATCAGCGCCACCATACTGATTGACGGCCGGGCCCTCAATACTCAACTTGCAGGCTCGTCACCAGTGACGCAAACGGCGTCCACAT
>JALYYZ010000044.1 GCA_030945985.1 Chloroflexota bacterium | reverse complement strand
CTGTGGGCAGCGGCAACAAGGTGTGGGAGTACGACGAGGCCACGGCCTTCGTTGTGAAGCAGTTCGGCACCTATTCTGACAAGATGAGCCGCTTCGCCGCGCGGGCCTTCGACGAATCGTGGGTGGACGCCGAGCCGAGGCCGGGAAAGCGAGACGGCGCTTACTGTATGTGGATACGCGGGGGCGAGTCTCGGGTATTCGCCAACTTCAAATCCTCTTATGCCGGTATGAGCACGCTTGCCCATGAGCTTGGTCATGGCTACCACAACTACGTCAAAGAGGACCTGACCATGCTCCAGCGCTCCACGCCGATGACATTGGCCGAGACCGCCAGCATTTTCTGTGAGACGATAATCAGGCAGGCAGCGCTCAAGGAGGCAAACCACGAGGAGCAGATCAGTATCCTTGAGGCTTCGTTGCAGGGGAGCAGTCAGGTGGTCGTTGACATCTCCAGCCGTTTCCTCTTTGAGCAGAGCCTGTTCGAGGGCCGCACAGGGCGCGAGCTATCTATAGACGAGTTAAACAACCGCATGCTCGATGCTCAGCGCGAGACGTACGGCGACGGCCTTGACCCCGACAAGCTGCACCCATATATGTGGGCGATGAAGACGCACTATTACAGCACCGGACTATCCTTTTACAACTTCCCCTATATGTTCGGCCTGCTGTTCGGGCTCGGGCTCTATGCGCGCTACGGGCAAGACCCCGAGCGCTTCAAGGAAGGCTACGATGCTCTGCTGGCCTCCACCGGCCTTGCGAACGCGGCCACGCTGGCGGCACGCTTCGGCATCGACATTCGCACCCCAGACTTCTGGCGCGCAAGTCTGGACATCGTGCGGCAGGACATCAACCGATTTGAGGAGCTTATCGGCCCGGCAAAGTAGCTTACTCTTGCGCCGTTTACCGGCATAGTTTGGTACTAAAAAGAACAAGTAATCAAAACCTGTAGGGTTTTGATTACTTGTTCTTCCACTATTCTCGACAGAGTTCCACTAGAAGCACAAGCTGAAGCTGAGAGATAATCATGCCGGGAAATATATCACAAGCATCTCTTGAGAGAGCCGGAAAGAGTATAGAAGCCGCACGCGTGCTGCACGGCGCGAGCGTGGAGATCGCTTCGGCCAGCGCTGAGGCTACGCCGCAGGAGGTGGTGATCGCCTATGTCAGGGCTGATACGCCTTTTTACGGAGCGCTAGTTGTGCCCTTAGCAGAGTTGCGCAAGAGTGTGCTTGAGATCGGCCCAGGGAGCTGGTCGCTAATCTTCTCGCCTGGCTTGACGCTGGAACAGGTAGAAGCCCGCTGCCTTGAGATGGAGCAGCGAGCCGAGTTCAGAAAAGAGGCTATAGAACGCTACCTGGCGCGGGGACAGTAACGGCCTATCACCTCTGAGATGTGGCGCAACTATGTCCGACTTGCCCTACAACCTTGAAGCGCTGCTTAGCCACCTGACGAGTGAAAAGCCGGCAGGTGAGAAAGAGGACGAGCCGGAACACGAGTGGCAAGGCTGGCTTATCAAGCCGGTAGGTGGCTTCCACACCCACCCAGTATTCCACGCCAGATGCCACGAAAGTGCTCTGGCGGTGAAGTTCGTAGCGTCAGGGTCTCGGGACGGTGCCGGGCGCGAGTACGAGTCGCTGCTGGTATTGCAAAAGGCAGGGCTGGACATAGCTCCTGAACCACTGTTGCTCGACCGTGATAGTTACACATCACCTGTGGTGGTGACCACCTGGCTCGATGGAGAAGTACGTGACGAGCCACTCCAGAGCGATGAGGAGTGGCTGCTGTTGGCGCGGCACCTGGCCCTGGTGAGTAGCATCAGACCCGAGAGTGGGTATGGCTCCTTGCGGCCCAGTGTAGTCTTTCTGAGGAGCGCGGAAGAGGCGAGGTCGCGGTTCGAGATGCAGTTATCGACCATACCGCCGGACGCGCTTCCCACAGAGGTAAATGAGCTTGCCCGTCGTGTGCGGAAGCTGGATCTGCCTGAGTGGACTGCCCCACGGCTCTCTTTGATACGCTGCGACCCCAACATCCTCAACTTCATACGCCGACCTGGAGCGTGGGGGTCAGTGGACTGGGCGGACAGCGGTTGGGGAGACCCGGCAGCCGACATGGGCGACCTTATGGCCCATCCGGCCTACATATCTGTGCCGGGGACGCGCTGGGAATGGCTCGCGGACGAGTACGCAGCTCTGCTAGGCGATGCAAACGCGCCTACAAGGATCGGTGTGTACTACAGGCTGACGGTAGCCTGGTGGGTCGCGTCACTCGCTACCAGGCTGCACCGGCTGTCGATGGGCCAGAGCACAGGCCGGTATGTAGGGCGGCCAGCCGATTGGGAAGGGTATCTGAAGAGCAGGTATGCGCAGTATATTGCCAGGGCTAGAGAGCTACTGGCCTAGAAACAGGCAGGCAGCGTTCTGTTAGACCAGGGTGACAATCAGCGGCTGCCCTTTTCTGATGATAATTGTGTGTTCGTACTGCGCTATGAGGTTCTTATTGGGAGTCTTGAGCGTCCAACCATCTCCAGACTCGGTGACGTAGCGGGCTCCAGTCGAGAGGAATGGTTCAACAGCGATCACCAAACCGTCACTGAGCTTCCTCTTCTCTCGGGCATCGTAGTAATTGAGCACCATGTCGGGCGCTTCGTGCAGCCGCCTGCCAAGTCCATGTCCCGTCAGGTTCTCGACTATTGTGAAGCCACAACGCCGAGCCTGGAGCTGCACGGCCTGGCCGATAACGTTCAAGGAACGCCCTGATTGCGCTGCGGCAATAGCATTGCTCAAAGCGGCTTTTGTGCAGTCCATGAGCTTCTGTTTGGTGGGGGAAACAGGAGGGATCGCCATAGTTGCGCCTGTATCGGTGATATAGCCGTCCAGATCTGCCGAGACATCTATGTTGACCATGTCACCGGCCTTGAGGATACGGTCACCGGGGATACCGTGCGCGGCTTCGTCGTTCACGCTTATACAGGTAGCACTCGGAAAGTTGTATGTCAGCTTCGGCGCGGAGCGTGCCCCATGCCGGTGGAGGAAGGCTTCGCCTATAGCGTCCAGTTCTCCGGTCGTGATTCCGGGCACGGCATGGCGGGTCATTTCACGCAGCGTCAGGCCCACCACTCTTCCACACTCTTTTAGTCCTGCTACATCTTTCTCGGATTCTATAGACATAAATTTAGTCCTTTCGGCATACCACGAAATCTGTTGTGACTGGCGGTATCACATTACGACTCAGACACCTTGCAGCCACGAAATGATTAGCCTCTGCCGACATTGCCGCACTGAACCATGCACCTGTATCAACGAAGATACTGGCGTTGGCTGCACCAGGACTGTTTGCATGGTAATTTGTAATCAAGGCATCTTCCCATGCTTTGGGTAGAGGATATCATCGTGCCTTGCGCTGATGTCGGTTCTCTCATCCAGTGCTGCATGCGGTGAGACGGCGATCTCCATCAGCAAGCGGTAGGCACGCTGCCCCGGCGAATCAACACTGCGCTCTCTGTCCTGCGGCTCGGTAGCAGTTTCCACGTTTACGGCGTTACCGCGTTCCGCCTGATCATCTTCTCTCCAGGTTGACCGAGTGGAAGGTAACTCTATGTGAACTTCACCTACGGCGCCTTCCGGTAGCTCAACCGGATGCAGCGGGCGGAAGATACCATTCTCATATACGACTTCAATACACCACCGGCTCACCTCTCTTTTTAGGAACAGAGATTTAGCTTTTCTGCTTGCCTGGTCCCTCACGCCGTTTTCTGCGTGTGCTTTGTGCGAAATGTACCCACGCCTCATCGCTCCATTCGAGCTCGTGATGGCCGATGACAACGGTATCACCTGGCTCCACGCCCGCCTGTCGGAGAGATTTCGTGACGCCCATCTTCTCCATCTCGCGTTGCAGACGCTCTAGCGCGAACGGGTTACCCATATCGGTGACGTTTACCAGGCGTCCTATACGCTGCCCGCGCACCCTGAAGCGTCCTTTTTCCTCCTGCACAACCTCATAGTGTCGCGACTCCTCGGCTGTGTGGTGCTGTTGAAGCGTCTGCTCCTGGTCGGCATCGTTCTCTGCGTCCTCTTCCCACTGGGGTTTGGGCAGTTCCCTCAGCCGCGTGGCCACTGCGCGCATCAATTCGCTCACGCCCTGGCCGGTAGCGGCTGATATAGCATAAGTGTCGTAACCCATGCTGCGGAACTGCTTGGAAAGAGCAGGGAGCCGCTCCTGCACTTCAGGGATGTCGACTTTGTTAATAGCCACAATTTGCGGCCTGTCGGAAAGTTCGGGGTCGTAGCGGCGCAACTCTTCGTTGATGCGCTTGAAGTCAGCGACCGGGTCGGTGGTTTGAGAAGGGTGTGCTCCTTCTTCAGGTTGGCCCGCCTCTTCAGGGTTCATCTCCCGCCACAGGCCAGCAGAGCCGTCTACAATATGGAGGAGAAGGCGCGTGCGCTCGATATGCCGTAAAAACTCCAGGCCCAGGCCTGTTCCCTGGCTGGCCCCTTCTATCAAGCCCGGTATGTCGGCCATCACGAAAGGCTGCCCGTCCATGTCAATCACGCCCAGCATCGGCTCGAGCGTTGTGAATGGATAGTCTCCTATTTTCGGCCTGGCGGCGCTCACCTGCGAGAGGAGGGTTGATTTGCCCACATTTGGATATCCGAGCAGGCCCACATCGGAGAGGAGCCGAAGCTCCAGGTGTACCGTAATTTCCTCACCCGGTTCACCCCTTTCGGCGAAGCGCGGCGCCCGCTGGGTAGAGGTAGCGAAATGACTATTGCCCAGGCCCCCGCGACCACCCTTAGCCACCAGTTCCGTCTGGCCCGGCTTTAGCATGTCAACATGCAACACAATGGTAGGTTCGCCTTCGTCGGGGTTTTCGTCTACTCCTTCCAGAATCGTACCGGGCGGCACATCTATATAGAGGTCCTGGCCCGATTTACCGTGCTTGTGATTGCTGCTGCCGGAGCCTCCATGCTCTGCCTTGAAGTGCTGCTTATAGTGAAAGGCAAGCAAAGTGTTCACATCAGGGTTGACGCGTATATAGACGCTGCCTCCTCGCCCGCCATCACCGCCGTCGGGGCCGCCCTTGGGGATGAACTTCTCTCTGCGGAAAGAGGCGCTACCATCTCCTCCGCTACCTGCTTTTATCCAAATTCTCGCTCGGTCGTAAAACATAATATGGTTAACCTTTGAGCAAAGCCTGAGCCTTGCTCGCTATCTCCTTGTCTTTCTGGTAAGTCAATAATTCGCTTGCATGCTCGATAGGTACCCACCGCACCTGATCTACCTCGAAGTTCGGTCCAGGGAAGCTGCCGCCTTGCGATTCCATGAGGTAGTGATAGACAGACTTGCGTATCAGGCTGCCGTCAGGCCGCCTGTAGAAGTAGACAACCTCGCCAATATCGGCCTTGATTTCAGCCGTGAGGCCCGTCTCCTCTTTTACTTCACGCATGGCCGCAGCCTCGCGTGTCTCGCCCTGCTCGATGTGTCCTTTGGGTAACGACCAATCTGTATGGTGAGCCCGGTGTACTGCTATTATCTCATACTTGTCACCGGCCGTCCGGTAGACCACGCCTCCTGCGGAATATTCAGCATTGGATTGAGTTTCTTCCAAAGGTGTCCTACCTTGTACGCATCCAGGAAATGGACTGCCGATCATATGATCCTTGACCATGTGCGCAGGGAGCAAGATGAATGCCCAGCACACGGCTGGTACTTATTCTCAATTAAAGCGGGGTCTTGCGGACTTGACACCAGCCCGGCTTTTGGCTGTACGGAGTTCACCCGGCCCTGTGTGGCC
>JALYYZ010000042.1 GCA_030945985.1 Chloroflexota bacterium | reverse complement strand
AAACCCTACTCGCTCCGGTGCCTTGAGGGACTCTTGAAGAGGCACTGGGTCGCCAACTCTGTGCGCCCTGTTCACCAGATTCTAGCTCCCCCAGCCCTGATCTTTGTTCGCCAACTCCTAATTCCTCCTCGCTGTTCCTCATCCCTATTCCTGATCTCGCTACTCCTTATGCCTACTCCTGATCCCTCCACTCCTTGTTTCATCGCTGGGGGATATGTCGTTGCATGTCACTATGGGACCAGGGTGCGCGAGGCTACACCTCGGCCCCGGCGCACCGCTATCTCGCTCGCAATCTCTGCGTCCAGGCCGGCCAACACTGCTATGATGTTCAGGGTGGCAGCGTGCTCACCAGGCTCGGCTACGTAGGCGTTGCGCTCGTTTAGCTCGGCAAGCGTGCCGTATGCTGCCCGCCTCGCCAGCAGGTAGAGCAGTGGCTCGTCCTGCACCGGGCCGTTCCAGCCGACGTAGCCGTTCTCGCTCGGGCGGTTCCAGCTCTGCCTGATGTTTACCTGAAGGTTGAGCGCTCCTACCTCGTCCCCGCTCGCGCCGTTTCGCAGCGTCAGGCGGGCATGCCCCGGCAGCATCCTCACCCGGTATGCCTGTGCGTAGCCGGCATGCCGCAGCATAGTCGGCCAGGAGTCCTCGGCCAGCGGGTTGCCGGGCGGAAGCTCAACGCTCTCGATGCCCAGCAAGTCTGCGTAGGCCGCGCCATATTGAGGCGTGCCAACGTTGCTCCCCTCGGGCGGGATCTCTGCGTTGGCATCCACAACTGCATAGACCTGGAACTCCTTCTGCGCGGGCGACACTCCCACCCTGAAGGTCTGGAGGCAGGCGAAGAGTGCTGAGTGCCTCGCAATAGCGCCATCCAGCGCCTCATCAAGCAGGGCGTCGTCCCAAACGTACGGTTGCATCGCGTCGTAGAGCAGCCCCCTCAAATGTAGACGCATGGCTGCTTTGCCTCTATTTACCGTCATAGTGCGATCTCCTTGAAGCGCACCGCTCGCGCCGCCCGCTCGCGCTCGATCTCAACGTCGAGCGCGGCGATTACGTCCTTCAACGTAGGCGCCGCCGTCACGCCTTGCCTGCCCATCAGCCACTGGAAAGCGTTGCGTGCGCCTAGCAGCAACACGATCTCCAGGTCGGTAGCTGCCCCGTTCCATGTCAGCACATCACCCTGGTCGGGTATCACCAGCGTCCGCTCCATCCAGATGCGGAGCGCGCTCGCGCCGGCCTGCTCGCTGCTCGCCGGCCTTAGCAACCACAGCTCGGGTATGCGCCACCTGTACGCCTGCTGGATGTCCGACGAGGCGCGCCTGCCCCTGACGGGAGCGCTCCACGCCTCCTCGCCGAGCGCCACGCCCGCAAGCTCTACCCGCACCACCCGCAGCAGGCGGCACCCCTGCGTGTTCGACTGCAATGCGAACGCCTGCTGCCCGACGACTACTGCCATTGTCTGGTCCTCGGCGCCGGGGAACCAGTCGGAATGGAGCACCACCGCCTCCAGCGCCGCCCCTTGCAGCGCCACCACCGGCCAGGTGCTATGCCCATCGTCGCCCAGCCGCCGCGCCAGATTGGTTACAAGCTCAGATAATAGATAACCAGCCATCCCAACTCCCTCCTCCTAGATTGCCCTAACCGTTATTTGTCTCCCGACTTCTTATTAGCTTTAGCTCTGGGACCCACACAGTTGGCACATTGGACGGCGCCACAGGCGTAAAATCGTGCCTCTTGTGACGGCTTCGTATACGTTGGGCGGCATACAAACGATCAACTGCGTAAGTCCTGAGCTTGTTTCCTGCCGGCGGACCTATTCTCCAAGCAGGGATAGAGACTAGTCTGCCGATCGCCATCAACCTTTGCCTCCGCCGGGCATCTCCGACGAGCTGCCCATGCCGGAGGGAGAGAGGCCGCCAAGCCGTTGCACGCCTAGCTGCGCCGGGCTGTGAGGTCGGGCCGGCGCGAGCAGGCCGGCGTCTACCAACTCTCTCCCCTGGCTGATCACCTGGCGCAGCGCTCCGTCGGGGTCCGATTCGCCAAGCAGTTCGTTCGCCCGTGTGTAAGAGTGGATCATGGCGTGTACAAGCTGCGTCTCCTGGGCGACCAGCGCCTCGCGGTCCATCGGCAGCACGGGCGGCCACGAGAGGTTGAGCCGTACCGCAGGCAGCTTCTCGCCGTGCAGCCGAGCGATTCTCAGGATGAGCTGCGCCCTTGCGACAAGCGCCCGGCCCAGGAGGGCCTGCTTGCGCGCCACCTTGTGCAGCAGCGGCTGCATCTCGATCTCCAGAGCGATGCCCGAGCGCGCCATACCGTGTCCCATCGAGTCGCCGAAGGCGGTGCGGGGCGTCTCTGATATATCGTGCATCGCGCGGTAGAGCGCCTCGATATATTTCATGTGCGCGTCGGCCCCACCCGCCTTGAGGAGGTCGAGCACCCCCGCGCTGGCCCCCTCCGGCAGCGTCCACAGTTGGTTCGGCCCCACGCGCAGCCCCGCAGTCTCCTCGGGCGTTGCTCCCGTAATGGTGGCTATAGGGTTGCCTGCAACATCGAGCAGCAGTGAAAAGACGGAGACGCGCTTGTTCAGCTCGCGGTTCAGCTCCATAATGTCCACCAGATCGCCCTCGCCCCAGAACTCGCCGGGGACCCGCAGGTTTGGGAAGAGCACATACGGTATCTCCCCATAAGGGTTGAGCCCCTCATCGATCGTGACGCCTCCCACCCGCAGCGACCACTCGCGGGGCGTCCACTCTTCATAAGCAGGCAGCGGTTGGTAAGCCTGCAACGCGCCGCCCGCAGCCCGCAGCCGGTCAAGCTGCACGGGTGTCAGCTCGGCAGGCATAACATAGTAGCCCTGTCGCAGCCAGAGTAGGGTCGAGAGGTCGTCGCCCCGCCAGCGGCAATCGATGGAAGTGGGATCGACGCCCGTCACGCGGGGCATCGCCGCCGTGGGGTCCCAGCGCACGGTCCAGCAGCCGTCGCCCAGCGCGCCCGCCATGATCGCCGTGTCCAGATCGAGCCCGGCGAGGTTGTTGAACTGGCTAACGCCGTCCATGTATGCCTCAACCTGCCGCGAGGCTGAGGTTCGCAGGCTCTCCCGCGTCTCCTCAACCGGCTCGGCATTGTATCCCACCGGCTTGGACATTAAATAGGACGCCACTTTGTTGACGAAGACGCGCGCGTAGTTAAGCGTCAACCGCACGTCGCCCGCGCGGGGCAGCGTCTCCCAGTGGTATCCCAGGTAAAAGGCGCGATATTGCCTGTAGCGATGCAATCGAGCCAGCGTGTGCAAGCTCCCCGAAGGTGCCTGCACCCCCGCGTCAAGCAGTCCCGTCGCCCCAGCGGGGCCCTGACCAACTCCGGTCTCACCCATCCTGCCCATCATCCCTTTACCCTCCCAACCACCCATGTGTCACGCAGCATGGCACCCTCAACCCCAGAGAGTCAAACAAAATGGCCCACCTAGCAACAGGTCAAGCGACCATTGCATGCGGGCCTACAAACGTGGGCTATGATGTTGTCAGATCCTACTCCGTGGAAGGCCAGGAGGCTTTCCACTCCATGAGCATATAGGAGAGATTGATGTTTGTCAAGGATATGTGCATAACGTCATGTATTAGTTACATGGGTCTACCTCCAACCTGTAGTGAGTCGCTTGGTGCATACGCTGCCCTGCCTCCAAGGAGAGAACTAAAAAGTCGCTAATGACCCCACCCTCCGTGGGCAGTTTACCAGGATGGCGGTGCTCAGTTTGAGCGTACCTGTGGGTCCGTTTTATCCGCAAGACTTTGAAGACGTAGCCTCTGACAGTGTATACTTCTCCTATGTCGAGGCTGCCTCCCATGCCGGCATCGTAGGTGGTTACCCATGTGGCACAAACATCAACGAACCATGCATAGCGCCAGGCAAGCGTCCTTACTTCCGGCTTGGCAACTCCATAACACGCGGGCAGCTGGCCAAGATGGTCGTACTTGCCAGGAACTGGACACTGATAAACCCATCAAACCCGACCTTTTCAGACGTGCCGTCAGGTAGCCCTTTCTACACGCACATTGAAACAGGGCATGCGCACAACGTTCTAGCAGGCTAGGCAGATGGAACGTACAGAGCCGGCAACATAGCCACGAGGGCCCAGAACAGCAAGGTACTATACTATGCAGCTCAACCTCAGTAACCATAAGGGGTCCTTCTCACGGCGGGGGTTGAAGCGTATGAGCAACCCTGGAGAGAAACAGAAGAAGCCGGGCAAGCTCTCGGCATGGGGCGCGAGCCTGATGCTGCTAGGGCTTGTGCCTGGGCCTGGGCTGCCCCTCTTTGTCGTGCCGGGCGGCGGCCCTCCAACTGCGGCAGCGCAGAGCGAGCGCACCCTGCCCGCACAAGCGACCCTTGCCTCGCTACCCCTCTCCTTTGAGCCAAATGAGGGGCAATCCCCCGCGCCGGCTCGCTTCGTGGCTCACACTCCTGACGGAGCCCTCATCTTTAGCCCCGGCGAAGTTACCCTGAACCTGAGAGCGCCAGGAGCTGAGCAAG
>JALYYZ010000009.1 GCA_030945985.1 Chloroflexota bacterium | reverse complement strand
GTTACGCACGATCTTGGCTGCTATACGAATGACGGTCAAGCGTGCCGTCGGGCCGAACTGCCATGTGAGTTATTCAGGTATTCAGAAACCCTGGACCAATAATCCCGGAGATGGTGCCGATTACGCGAAAAGATCGCCTCATTATAGGCCGATTACTTAGCAACCGCTCCCCGCTACATGGTCGTGTACAATACATCTTACCGGAAAGTTGCTCTCGTTGGCAAAAAAGTATGGCGAGTAACGGGTTGCTAATACCGAATTGTACCCTTTCCACGGTAGAGGGTAGGCGTGTGCAAAACGGTGGTTGATACAGGGACGTGGCAAGAAACAACCTGCCCAGGATGTGCTTTGTAGCGCGACCACTGTTTTGCGCACGCCTACCCGGTAGAGTAGATAAGGCCAATAGTGCCAACCGGCGAGTTGACACCTTTGCGAGAGGCGCGTTAAAATTGCTTTGCGAGGGGCTTATGCGTACCTCTTGTTTCGTATATAAGGCGGAGACAGCCTGAATGCTTAATCCTTCTGTGACCCGGCAAGGTCGTTCGTTGCGCTCGCGGCTTCGGAGTGCGGAGCAAGAAAAGACGGGCGAGGCGCTTCTTGTACCCACATGGCGACGCTCTGCCTCTTTCGCAGGCGGTGTGCTTGCGCTGCTGCTGGCGGGTTGGGGCGAGGCTGTTGTCGAGTCGGGCAACACCACCCCGTTGAGCTTGCTCCTTTACTCTGTGGCTATAGCTCTTTTTGTTGTGAGCGGTTGGTTCCTGCGCCCCGCGACGGTTGATCTGCCCTCTCCTACCGCCGCAGTCGATCTGCCCACACGCGAGCGCCGCATGGTGCCGTGGTCCATTCTGGGTGTCGGTATGGCACTGGCCCTATGTCTTGACATAATCGCGCTTGGTATGTTGCACGCCGACCTCAAGTCTCAGCCTGGCGCTTACCTCTGGCTGCTCAGCGCATTGGTGTTGCTTATCGCCGGTGTCATGGTTTCGCGCAAGCAAGGCTGGTCGCCTCGCTGGGGTGGCGTAGTTTGGCCGGCGAGCGGGCGACGTATGCGCCTGCTAATGGTGTTGGCGCTGGCAACTATCATGGCGCTGGCGGTAGCAGCCCGCCTCCTCTGGCTCGATAAGGTGCCCTTCGGCATCAACGCTGATGAGGGGGATCGCGGCGCTGTATCTATCCAGATCATACATGGGGATAACACCTCCAGCATATTTGATGCGGGTTGGTATTACATCAGCATACTATATTTCTGGATGCTGGCGGGTGTGATGAAAGTGGCCGGGGTCGGTTGGGTGGGGGCGCGCGTCTTTGGGGCACTGGCGAGCATCGTCTCTGTAGGCGTAGTCACCTGGATCGGCATCCGCAACTTCGGTCTGCGGGTGGGCCTCCTTGCGGGGGCCATTCTATCGACGCTGGCTGTTTCTCTGCAGTTTGCACGGGAGACAAGCGAAGCCGGGCCTACGGCTACACTGTGGGCCATAAGCGTTGCCCTTTTCCTTGAGGCAGCGCGAGGTGGGCGCTCCTGGGCGTGGGTTGGCTCCGGGCTTGCTGGGGGCTTCTCGATCTACTTCTATCCCAGCGGCAGGTTGTGGGCGGCGCTCGCGGTTATATGGGGCCTCTATTTGTTGCTGCATGGGCTCGGTAACCGCAGGTGGGGTATCGTGCGCGGGCTAGCGCTTTCGGCGGTGGCAGCCATAATCGTCATGGGACCATTTTTCGTGCATGCCTTCCAGGGCGGTTTCGATTTGAATCATAACCTAGCGCTCACCCAGCGCGCCCAGGAGACCTCCATCTTCACAGCGGGGAATGCCACTCGTCTTTCATATTACAAGCCCGACTGGAGCATGAGCCGGCTTCTCACCGAGCAGACTTTGCGCGCCGTGGGCATAGTCAACCAGTTCAGTGACGAGGGAGGCTTCTGGCCTACCGACCGCCCTATTATGTCAGGCATGCTGGCGGTGCTCACTCTCCTGGGGCTCGGCTGGTGCTGTTTACGTTGGCGCGATCCTCGTTCGGTGATGCTGGGTATCTGGTACTGGGTAGGCTTGTCAGGTGTAATCGTCACTGTGGAGACGCCCAACCTGCAGCGCATGGCCACGGCAGTCCCTGTGCTGGCTCTCTTTCCGGCGTTAGCTCTGGATAGCATGGTGAGGCGGGCGGAGGGGCTCGTCGACCCCGCCAGGATACGGCAGCGCCGGTCGGTGGCATGGGCGATGAGCGCGGTGGCTGTAGGGGTGGCTCTGCTTATGATGTCGGGGCAGTGGAACTACTATTTCAACGACTATGCGCGCGCAGACCGCTGGCCGCAGCCGAGCAACCTGGGGGCTGCCGTGAACAGCCAGGGCACCGGCGCACTGGTGCTCACGCTTGGCCGGCAGCACCATATGGTCAATTCCGGATGGGTGCGGCTGATGGCTCCCGAAACCCCCAAGGCCGGCCTGCCCGACCCTGGCGGGTCTCTTCCCATCTCTATACCGCCCGGCACCGACCTCAAGTTGCCTGACAAGCCCAACCTGGTCTTTCTCATATATCCGAAGCAGGCGGCATACCTGCCTTTGCTGTCTGAGCTATACCCTCTAGGTGCCACCAAGCCATACACTCACCCCTCCGAGGGGCTCATGTTCACTACGTACAGCATTACCAACTCGCAATGGGCAGCGACACAGGGCGCCATGTCTGAGCCTGCCGGTAAGCCTGCTGTGCGCGTGGGCACGCTAGGTGCGGTACCCGCCGGCTGGAGCCTCTATCCCAGTCCTATGCGGTGGACGGCGGGGTTGCGGGTGCCACGGTACTGGAACTACAGCTTCAAGATAGGTCCCGGCCCGGCTAAATTAACCATCGACGCCAACGATGTTCTTACCATACCGGCGGGCGCGGCAACTATGACCGCCACGGTTGCTTTAGCAAGAGGTTATCATTCAATACTCTACGATGGCACTCTTCTCAAACCGGGCGAGCCTGCCCTTTTCCAGTGGGCACCCTCGACGGTAGTGAGCGGCACGGTAACTCCCGGAGAGTGGAGCACGCCTCGCTCCGACGAGTTGGACATTCGGCAGCAGAAGCCCCAGGGACTCTACGGCGTGATAACGATGAACGAGAAGCCGGAGCAGCACATAGTCGACGCTACGCTGGCAACTTGCTGCCTGGGCGGCGTGGTACACGCGGAAGGGCACGATTACACAGCACATTGGACGGGCACGCTTGCCGCGCCCAGCACAGGCGTTTACTCGATGACCCTCTTCGCCCAGGGAAGCATCAGCCTCGCTATCGACGGTAAGCCTCTGTTCCAGTCGGACAAAGGGAGCGACAACCCCACGGGAGCCGAGGTCAGCCTCACCAAAGGTCCACATACTGTTGACATAATGTTCAAGGTGGCCGATCCATCGCCGGGTGGTATCGAATGGATCTGGATGCCGCCCGGTGGGGTCACCTCTGTGGTGCCTCCTTCTGCCTTATCACCTGTTAGTCCCGGAGGCTCTATCTCCTTGAACCCTGTGCCTACGAATCTGCTTGGCAAAAATGAACAGCAGCCCACCGATGCGCCGTTCGAGATCGATAAGTAGGGGAGCATATAAGCCAGACTGTTTGGTTAGCCATCTTTGCTGTCTACTATCTCCGGGCTTTGCTTTTTCACGCTTGCCGTTCTGCGCGCAGATAGTTTCAGCGGCTGCGAGGCTGCCCGCTGAAATCGGCGCAGCGAGCGCAGCACCTTGCGCGTCCAGCTTGCGTACTTGGTGTCATAGCTCAGCACGCCTGTAGTGGGGCCCATATCGTGCCCGGTATCCTCGCGTATGTACCAGCGGTGGTCCATCACCCATAAGTAGAGATCCGCCGTGGTGCGTCCAGGGAAGTCATCCAGCACTCCATACTCTTGTACGGCGTTCACTACAGGCATGTAAACGTTATCGTACCAGTCCAGCAACGCCTCTTCCCATTCGATCGGGTGCTGCCGGTCTATGCCCATATACCAGCGATGCCCGGATATATGTTCCAGCAGTTCGTCATACCTGCCCAGCGTGGTGAAGGTGATGTTTACCCCAGGCCTGAGTTTGTCAAGGTGGGTATGCTGAAGAAAACGCGCATACTCGCCGAGGCGGATCAGGTCGCGCGGGTCGCTATCGGGCTCCAGTGTGACGTTCACCGGACAGTCGATTACTTCAGCGTCCAGATACTCTTGTCCCTTTTCCTTGGCCACCGAGACGCGGTGATTACCATCTTTTACAAAGTAGATATTGCTTACCCGGTAAAGCTGTACGGGAGGCAGAGCCACATCGGTGAGCGTGGCGCGATCTATACTCTCCCATCGTGGGCGGGTATGGTTCTGTACGGGCAGGAAAGTACGATTGAAATCTTGATAGCGGTCAACGCTGCCCACTATCGAGGCGACGGGCACCTGCTGCAACCCGGCATAATTTTGCCCCGTTATGAACAGGTTCTTACTCACTTCCTCGAACGATAGGAGCCACTTGCCTTCACCCCTCATCGTGTTGAACATATCGGCGAGAAACGCCTTGCGGCGAGCACGGTCGAAGTCGGCCTGCACGGTCAGTGTCAACTCGCGTTGGTAGGTATTAGGGTCCATCTTACCTTTTACTCCCCTGCGAGAGGGGCAGTGTCCACCCGTCTGCCGTTCTCTCTATATCTATAATGGCATGCCCATAGGCATTTATAACGCGTGTAGCTGAGTAGTCCGATTGCATGGGCAACATAGGATCATATCGATGTACATGCCCGTGCAGCAGCAGCGCAGGCCTGAATGTCCTGATAAACGACAACAACGGCACGAAACCCTGGTGTGCCAGGTCGTTGTTGTCCTGGATACCTCTTGGGGGCGCGTGAGTCACCATGACATCCAGGTAACGTCCTGTTCTTACTTTATTACGCAGCAAGAACGGAACAAGCTTTAGCAGGGCAACCCTTACCTGTTGCTCCGTATACTGGTGGGGTCCACCGTTATATAACGGGCTCCCCTCTAGCCCTGCGAGCAGCAGGCCGTTGTAGTCGGCTACATGCCCATTCAGGTTATAGGCACCGGCGAATGTCTGGGGCGAGCATGTCTGTCCCAGGTCGTGCGGACCAAAGCAGTGGTTGCCGAGCACATGCAATAGCGGAACGTTGAGGTTGCTGACCAGGTAATCGAGATAATATGGCGGCAGGTCGCCACAACTGATAATCATATCGATCTGCCCCAGCCACTGTGCAGCCGCACTATTGTAAAGCCGTGGTTCTATTATGTCGGCAACCGCAAGTAGGCGCATACGGCGTAACTCCTCTTTCTCTTTATAACATATAGAGGGCCGAAGCCGTGCGCATAAGGAACTGTGCCGGACTTTCATTCACTCCGTGATGCTTTATAGGGCCCTCTTCCGTGACAACTTTGCCACGCATATGGTGGGAACGTAGGAGATTGTTTATAATTTCACGATGTACAAGGATGCCGGTTTATGAAACCCGGCTTTGTGTCTGCACGTAAAGTCATCAGACACTATATGGAGGAAGATCAATGCATGTTTTAACGCGATTTTCTCTGAAGAAGATCTCGATTGTCCTTATGGTCATGGTACTGGTGGTACTTGGGGGCTTTTATTCGGCGGGCCAGCTAAAGAGCGAATTGCTGCCCAACATCAATCTGCCTAATCTCAGCGTTGTAGCGATCTATCCGGGTGCCGCGCCGGACGATGTGCGACGGGACGTAGCCCAGCCTATCGAGAAGATCGTTGCCGGTACGCCCAACCTCAAGACCATGCAATCTGTCTCCAACGATAGCGTGTTATTCCTCAGCGCGCAGTACGAGTATGGCACCGACATGGAGAAGACCCAGCGGAGCCTTGAAGAGAGCATAAATCGCCTTACACTTCCCAGCCAGGTGCAGAGGCCCACAGTAGGGCGCTTCAACTTCCAGGATATTCCCGTGCTGGCCTATACGCTGAACGCATCCAGCAGCGCGCCCGATGCCCTGGCGATCCTCCGGCGTGATATGGAAGATAAGCTCGTGCCCGAGCTAAAGGCTATTCCTGGAGTCAACTCCGTGGTGGTGGCGGGTGGTGGCACCAAGCAGGTGCTTATAACCCTCAACGACAAGAAGTTGAGGCAAGAGAGTCTCACCGCTGCCGCCATAACCGGCTTGCTGCAAGCCAACAATATATCTTTCCCTACAGGGCAGGTAGTGAACAATGGACAGTCTATACCTGTGCGCGTGCTCAACCAGATAAGTTCATTGGACGATATGCGCAAGCTGGTGGTGCGAGCCGCAACAACGGCAACGCCTGCGGGCAAGCCGGCAACGGGAGCCGCCACGGGCTCCGCAGCTTCATCGGGCGTGGGCGCTGTGGGTGGTGGCGGTAGCCCCTCTACAGGTTCGGGGTTCGGGGCCGGAGCAAGCGCGTCTGGCGCAGGTGGAGGGACTCCCGCCTCTTCGGGCGCAGCGGCAAAGGGTCCATCGCCTGCCTTGAAGCTGAGTGATGTAGCCTCGGTTGACCTTGTGAACGCCGGTGGGGAGTCTATCAGCCGCAGCAACGGTAAACCCAGCCTTTCGCTCATCATCTATAAGACACAGAACGCTAACACTGTGCAGGTGGCCGACGACGTGAGCAAGCGGCTCAACGATCTCGATACCGTAATTCCGGGCACCCATAAAGAGGTGCTGTTCGATCAGTCGACCTTTATCAAGGAGTCACTCGACGGCCTTATACGCGAGGGCCTACTTGGCGCAATCCTCGCGATCGTCGTAATTCTGATATTCCTGCGCAGCGTGCGCTCAACGCTCGTCACGGCGGTATCGATACCGCTTTCTGTTTTGATCGCCCTTATTATGCTCAACCTCTTCGG
>JALYYZ010000452.1 GCA_030945985.1 Chloroflexota bacterium | reverse complement strand
CCCATCTTGAGCGCGCCATAGGCCACTGCATGGGCGATGCTTGCTTTCTGCTCTTCAGTCAGGCCCCGAGGCTGCTCGGCTTCCTTCGTGTCCACGATAGCCCGCGCCCGAAGCAGGGCTTCCCGCTCCAGGTCCTCATAGAGTGGAGCGCCGCCTCGCCGTGAGGAGATAGCGCCGCTGGGCGTAGTCACCATCTCGTAGCCCAGATGAACCGATTTATCAGCCTGCCGGAAGCCCCACAACTCAAGCACGCGAAAGACCTGCTGGAAATACATCGACTGGCGGGTGTCTATCACATACACCGAGCGGTCCACCTTGTATTCGTCGAACTTGCGCCTTGCAAGCTCCAGGTCCTTCGTTGCATAGAGGGAAGTACCGTCGGAACGGAGCACGACCAGTACACGCCACGCGTCTTTGGGCTCGATGCTGCCATCTTTGCCACGCTTGAACAACTCTTTCTCATACTTCTTACTCAGTTCCGGGTTTGCCCGAAGCTGGTCGTCTACACGAACGATGACCGTTTCACCCGTGGCTCGGTGGTCCTCGGCCAGGCCCCGCTCTATAAGCTCATCGACTACCTTCTTGCCCGGTATCTCAACGTCACTCTCAAAGAACCAGGCGTCAAAACTTATCCCGAGGTCGCGGAATATGCGCCTGAACATATCGAGGCTCCACTCGCGGGTCTCGCGCCAGAAGGCCACCAATGCAGGATCTTCGGCCTCCCAGCGAGCGAACATCTCACGGATCTCCTCCTGCCAGCGAGGTACCTCGTCCCACCAGGCCATGTGAGAGTCAAGCCGCTCGTAGTCGGCCCGCAGGGAGGCAAGCGGGTCCTCGACCTCTGCGTTATGTGCCTCTGCTTTATAAGATTCTACCGAGGCAGCGGTGTTTGCAACAGTAGCGCCTATACCTGTAAAGGGTTCCTCAGTGATGTTGCTAACCAGGAAGCCCGACATAACCGCTCCTTCAGGCTGAAGATTAGCGGCATCAGCGTTCGTGGCGTCCAACGAGGAAGGCTGTGCAAGTAGCAGCCCGCCCAGGGCATACCACAGGTTCAACACAATGTGGTCTCGGGCCGCCAGGGTGCGCTTCCAGTCAGGGCCTTCGCGGGTCACGAGGCCCAGTGCGATCTCTCGCGCGAAAGGCGCGTCGTCAGCGTCGGTCTCGGACAGGGCCTGCAACGCAAGAGAGAGGTGCGCTCCTATGCTGTTGCTTGATTTAGCGGCCTCTGTGATCAGCTCTGTGACGTTGTTGCGGTAAGTAAGGCGTGAGGTGGCATCTACGTACACTTGCTCAAGCCAGGAGCCACGCTCCGTCTCTGGCTCTTGGCCCTGAAAGAAGTTGGTGTAAGCCCAGAGCGTTCTAATAACGTGCATCCCAATATCGCCCAGGTAGGTAGCACCAACCATACTGTAACCGGCGCACTTCAGAATGTTATAGATGGTCGCGCCAAGCACCACGTTGCGCAGGTGGCCCACATGCATGGCCTTGTGAGTGTTGAGATTGGCATACTCGACCATCACGCGCTCGCCTTTATCGGGTAAGCAGCCATAACGTGGGCCGCCGGAGAGCACCATCTCTACTATCCGGTTGGCGTACCACTCTTTGTCCACGAAGAAGTTGATGTAATTGTTGACAACTTCTACCCGCTCGATCTGGGGCAGCTTTGGAAGGGCATCCGCGACGCGCTGCGCGATCTCGGCGGGGGTACCCTTCGCTCCGAACTTTCTCAGCGAAAAGGCGACCGCCGAGCCAAAACCCCACGCGCCCTCAAGGGGTATAGGGCGCAGGGTGAGGTCTAGCCCCTGGGTGGCGTGCCCAAGAGAGGAAATCGCATCACGAAGAACACCTACTATCTGGCCCTGTATCTCGTCCGAAGGAGAAGCGCTCACTAGCTGTTTACCTTGAGATTGGATTTTGGAGTTTGCCTGCTCTGCATACACGCGTCATTATATATGTGGTGACATACAGAGGCAAGGATCAGCCTTGCAAAAACGTCTTTGTAGATAGCGTCCGGCGCACAGAGCAGGAGGGAGTTACTTCGGCTGAGGATACTTCTAAATTATTTGCCACACGAGGACCCATACAAGTCGTGGATGAAGGCGCTGCCGTTTTGTACACTGAAGTCCAGCCCTATCTGCGGGTCGTCGTTGTTGAAGCCGCGCAATGACTGTATCAAATCACGCTCGAATGTGTCCTTGCCTATCTGGTCAAAGAGAGCATCCTTACCCTTGAGCAGCACCCAGGCGGCAAGACCGTTCATATAGGCGCGGGTCTCTTCCTGCACGCTACAGTTGGAGCGTACCTGTATAACGCCGCTGGCGGCATCGTAAGCGTGGGTGGCCTCATGTGCGAGAACGCTCGCCAGCGCCTCCACAGATCGACCCCTTTCGGCCTGGGGCACCACTATCACATAGGGGCGCGTCTTACTGTACGTTGCCACAAACGCCCCGGCCACGCCTTCCCCGTTGATGTCGGAGAATTCTACCGCCACCTTGTACTGCACAAGCACGGCAGGTACCCACCTGAATTGCGGAGTATGTCCCAGGGCTTTGATTGCCGGCAGAAGATCGCTGTCCACCAGCTTCGCCAACTGAGGCGAGTCGGAGAGGTCCTGGTCGGCAGACGGCAACGGCGATGGGAGCAGCACACGCGCTAAAGGGTTGAGACCTATGCTCTGGGCATACTCGGCGCCGAGAAGGCCAAGCTGCACATTGTACCTGGGCCCAAGCTCAGGGTGCCACTCAAAGCGGTTCCGCTCAAAATATTGTACGGAGTACTGTTTGCCGTCCATAGCGTTCGTCTCTACTATCTCCTCGGAGATGGGGTAACCAAATACGGCAAGGCCCCCATTGTTCAGCCAATAAGTAAGAAAGGCATTCGACACAATATGCCCCGTCTCAGAGAAGAAGTGCGAAGTCGGTGTACTCCCGCCCCCTTCCACAGGGCTAAAGGTCTTCCCCTGAGACTCAGCCAGGATCGCACCGAGACGAGTAAGTAGCACCTGCGAGGAGGGGTTGGTCGAAATCTCGGGGTGCCACTCTATTCGCGCTCGCTCCAGGTACTGAACGGCAAGGCCATTTTCTACAAGAGGCTCAGTGAGAGGCAGCCCGAACACCGGAGTGGCCCCATGCGACTCCCAAAAAGATAGGAAAGGTCCACGTAAAAAGTGTCCGGTCTCAGGGAAATACCTGAAGCGCCCTGTGCTCACAGCCGAAGGCGCCGGTGTCGGCGGATCAGCAGGCGCGAAGGCTACGGCCCGCAGGGCGCTGTGCGATGGAGCCGCAGACGCGCTTATAGGCTGCCCTACAGCAGCGCCGCCCAATGCAGTCAAAACTACGGCCAGGATTAACAGCAATCGCCAACCGGTAGAGATATGACGGTCCGGGGAGATAAGCTCAGGGTTCATGAACGTCCTACTTTCTATGGGTAAGTCCCCCAACATGGAGGCAAGATATCAGTGGGCAGGTTAAGTATAACAGAAGGCTCATCGAAGGTGGTGTGATCATAGTTGCATATGCCGTACCAGCCATGCGGCAAGGGATCGGATATGACAAGTGTGAGATAAGCACGAACCCTCAAACGACTTCTCGCAATGCGGGTCTGCTGTCGAAGAATATTCATATGGTGGCACGCAAATTGTCCATACTAATCTCATGGATAAGCTGATTTTCGTGAATGCTCGTGTTATTGACGGTACCGGGGCCAAGCCTTATATGGCTACGGTGAGAGTAGAAGGTGGGCGTATCAGCTCTGTGCGCCGGCCTGCCCAAAGTGGAGAAGCATCTTTAGAAGGGGAGAACGCCCGTCGCATAGATCTACAGGGGCGCACGCTCATGCCTGGCCTTATCAATGCGCACATCCACATCATGATGGATGCCGGCCCTGATCCCCTGACAAGCAACAAGCCCGAGAACCTTCCATCTATAATAGTCAAGGCTGCCGGCAGAGGTGCGGCCATTCTGCGGGCCGGCATCACCACGGCACGTGACCTGGGCGGCTTCATGTTTGGTGAGCTTGCGCTACGCGAGGCATTCAGATCGGGTGAGATGCCGGGCCCACGGCTCCTTTGCGCGGGCAAGATCATTACCATGACAGGCGGACACGGTTGGCACATCGGCATAGAGGCAGACGGAGCTAATGAAGTGCGCAAAGCCGCGCGTGAAAACCTGAAGCGCGGTGCCGATTGCATCAAGATAATGGCCACAGGCGGAGTGCTGACGCCGGGTGTAGAGCCTGGGGCCACTCAGCTAGGCGAAGAGGAGATAAGAGCAGGCGTTGACGAGGCCCATAAGGTCGGCAAGCGAACGGCATCTCACGCACAGGGTACCGAGGGTATCAAGAACGCTATACGAGCAGGTATAGACACAATCGAGCATGGAATATTCTTGGATGAAGAGTCGATAGAGATGATGGTACAGCGAGGAGTAGTGCTGGTGCCTACGCTGGCAGCACCTTACCAGATAGTTAAGGCGGGTGAAGCGGGTGGTATACCTGCCTATGCTGTCGAGAAGTCGAAGCGAGTGGTAGACGCGCATATGAAGTCATTCGAGTGGGCCGTCAAGAGCGGGGTCACAGTGGCGGCGGGCAACGACGGGGGCACACCCTTCAATCGCTCAGACGACCTCATTACAGAAATGCGCTTGCTTTCAGAAGGCGGACTCGGACCGATGGGAGCAATACGCGCAGCCACTTTCGGCTCGGCTCGAGCACTGGGTCTGGTAGAGGAAACAGGCACTATAAGCGCCAATAAATGGGCTGATATAATCGTGCTCGAAGAGGGCGCCGACCCTTTGTCCGATATCAACAGCCTGAACAAGGTATGGATGGTGATTAAAGAGGGTGTTGTCAAGGTGGACGGCGAACGCAATAAGGCTAGTTGAACCAACCCTCCAATCTGAAGTTGCGCATAGCCTTTGATGCCCGCATGGTGCGCTACCGGCGTGCGGGCATCGGTCACTATTGTATAAGCTTGCTGCGCGCAATGTCTCGGTCGTCTGAGGTGGGCATTGATGACAGGGTAAGCGTACTGCAAATGCGCGGGCATTCTGAAAGGCTGGTAGACGACCGGCGCTTCAGGCAAGTGGGCATGTGGACGCCGCCACATAATCGCTTTGAGCAACCCGCGCTTAGCGTTGAGCTACTGAGGCTGCGCCCACAGCCGCAAATTATCCACTCGCCTGACTTTGTGCCTCCTTTTTACCGCAGCTTTGCAGCCGTGGCGAATATACAGGACCTGGCTTTCCTGCGCCTTCCTGAGATGA
>JALYYZ010000406.1 GCA_030945985.1 Chloroflexota bacterium | reverse complement strand
CACGTCTAAAAGGTTGCTCGAACCTGCACCGGCTTGGAGCCTATTGAACGATTCACTTACCTGGCAGTTGGGGGCTCGCCAGCGGTATCCTGAATGGCACGCAAGTTGCCATATGTGATTGTGGGCTCGGCCAAACAGCAAGGGCGCAGATGTTCCGCAGGAGCCCAGGGAACCTTCGATCTAAAAGGAGTGCTTCAGCATGACTAACAGTGCAAACAACCGGCAGACATCAGGTGGTGACGACACGGGAACATCCGGCCATTATAGTTGGCTGGAGGACTATAGTTCAGGCAACTATGCCAACTTGCCGCATGACGAAATCTATAATACTTACCGCAGTTGGAGCAAGACCGCCAGCCCGGAAGAGCTGCACGAGGGTACGCAGCGCGGCTATGAGAGTTTGCCGCAGGATCAGTGGAAAGATGCAGCGACACACTTGCACGGTTACAGCCGGCAGAGGGGCGTCGATCTCAGTGACCTTGATCTCTCAAGCGCTAATCACGAAGAGTGGAACGCACAGGACCTTGCCCGTGTGACCGGGAGGGCATATGGCCATTCAGGCGAGCAAGATACGCAGCCCGAACAGAAGAAGGAGCATGAGGGTGGCGGAGTGCCCAAGCCCCTCATCGGCCTCGCCCTCGCAGGCGCTCTCGCTTTCGCGGCCTCGAAAGTCGTCGGCGGTAAAGGCGAGGATAAGAAAGATAAAGAGCAGCCCAAAGAGGGCGACGCAAGTATGCCACGGATGACGACGAACTATGCGACGGATACGAGCACCACGAGCGATAGGACGGGTAGAATGTCATCCGACATTAGCTCTACTATGGGCAGCGATGAGCTGAGTGGAGATACCTCGGACAGCGGTGGCATAGGCGGGATCATGTCCGGCAGTGGCAGCAGCATAGGCCGAGGCACTGCCGGCGGCGACACGGGAAGTAGCATGTCCTCGGACAGCCGAATGAGCGGAGCAATGTCCAGCAGTGGAAGCACGTCAGGGATGACCGGCGGCAGCATGGGCGGCGGAAGCCTAACCGACAGCGATATGCTCGGCGGCACTATGGGCAGAGGAACGTCGAGCGATGTTAGTGGAACGACCTTGAGCGACGATTAACTCGTACATCTAGAGTAGGGAAATAAAGAATAAAAGAGGACGCTCCCCGATTGGGGGCGCGTCCTCTTTTATTCCGGACTTATCTGAGCTGTCGATTCACCTGCGCGGGAGCAGCGTTTGCGGCTACTTGACCCAAGCGTTCTGCTGCCCGCTGGAAATACCCTGTGTCATAAAGTTCCGTGTAAATGATGAGGGACGAAGCCGCTCTCTTAAAAGGGGCCTGGGAATACGTGCAGCCCGAATGAGAGAAGCCAGTCCCGGCCATGGGGACGCGGAACCGTAGGCGTTTTCACGAGAAATGTTATTGACACAAAGGTGGGTCGGCCCATATACTAAAGGGCGAACAGCGACGCTCGGCGCCGCTTCAATCGGATATCTGAGCGCCATTAGTAGGTGCTTATTCTCTATTGTATAGAGGGGAAGCGTTGTTTCTGCGGAGACGACTTGAGGGCTCCAATCGCTCCATGAGTAGGGCCTTAGCGCGCTGTTTTGGCGACGGCTTGCCGGCTGCAGTTCGCCACATTTTTACTTCACAGGTTTACTAAAGGGAGGAAAAGCTACATGGTTGTCCCATTCTTAGCACTGCGCAACGCTCCTGTACTGGTGTTGGCCCTTTTCCGGCATAGATTCAGAGGGCTGTGCGCGCTTGCGGCCCTGGTTGTTCTATGCGCCGGACTCTTGCTCTCGAACGCGCCGTCGCAACGGGCCGGCACTTCTGGTGCCCCGGCGGGTAGCACAGGTGCCCAGGCTCTACCGGCCCCTCAGGCTCCCATCGGAGGCTCGAACAACCCCGTAATTGGTGCCAGCTCCAGTGACCCTCTTCACGTGATGCGGCCCAGCACCGGCACGTCGAAGGTGGTTGTGGTGCATGACACCAAGCACGACATTTCACCACCGTTGCGCGATGTAAAGCCGCTGGTGCCATCGGCGACCGGGCAAGAGGCCCCGGAGAACCCCCTGCAGGGAGGGCGCGACACCTCCTCCGGTACGAACATCAAGGACCCTGTTGTCCAGAAGTCGGTCGGTCCCTTCACAATGCCCGATCCGATCCAGAACTTCAACGCGCTGTCCAATGCTGATAATGGCAACCGCCGAATAGCGCCACCGGATACGCAAGGCGATGTGGGACCCAACCACTACGTGCAGTGGGTCAACAGCGTCTTCGCAATATATAACAAGCAGGGAACGAAGCTTTATGGCCCTGCGGCGGGTAACACTCTCTGGACTGGCTTTGGAGGCATGTGTGAGACGAACAACAATGGTGACCCCGTAACGTTGTACGACTCTATTGCCGACCGCTGGCTGATGTCGCAATTCGCTGTCAGCCAGGGTGGGGGCGGACCTTCATACGAATGCATCGCTATCAGCTCGAGCCCTGATCCAATGGGTACATACTACAGGTACGGTTTCCTGGTCAGCAATACTCAGTTCTACGACTACCCGAAGTTCGGTCTGTGGCCCGACGCTTACTACATGACGGACAACGTTTTCGAGAACAGCGCCTTCGTTGGCAACGCTAATTTCGCTTTTGACCGCACACGTATGCTGGCGGGACAGCCGGCCACCTTTCAGGTCTTCACAACTAATTACGGTGGCCTGATGCCTTCGCACCTTACCGGTCCTACGCTGCCTCCTGACGGCGAGCCTAACTTCTTTGCAACCGTGAACACACCCGACAATTTCCTGCTTTGGAAGTTCCATGTTGACTGGACTACGCCCGCCAATTCAACCTTCACTGGGCCGACCGTACTGACAACCGCAGCTTTCAGCGATACCTTGTGCGGGGCTCAACGCCAGCAATGCGTGCCCCAGCCCGGTACCGCCAACATGCTCGAAAGTCTTACGCATCAGATCATGCACAGGTTCACCTATCGCAACATGGGTTCTTATGAGACGCTGCTCTCTAACCATTCGGTCAGCGCGGACACCCAGGAGGGCATCCGCTGGGAGGAGATACGCGATCCTAATGGAGCGCCCTCAATATTCCAGCAAGGCACCTACGCACCTGCTGATGGCGTGTACCGCTGGGTGGGGAGCATCGCGATGGACCACACGGGCAACATCGCCCTGGGGTTCAGCGCCTCCAGCAGCACTCTATTCCCTTCTATCCGCTATACGGGCCGGTTGGTGAGTGACCCACCGGGAACCTTGCCCCAGGGCGAGGGCAGCTTTCAGGAGGGCGGCGGGTCGGAGACGGACAACCATCGGTGGGGTGACTACTCAACGATGTCTATCGACCCTGCTGATGACTGCACCTTCTGGTTTACGAGCGAGTACTTCCCTGTGACAAGCGGACGCGAGTGGAGCACAAAAGTCAGCTCGTTCAAGTTCCCCAACTGCAAAAGCGGCGCGGCCCCGACAGCTACACCACCACCAGTCACCGCCACCCCTTTCCCAGGGCAATGCTTGATCCAATTCGCTGACGTGCCGTCGAGCAACACCTTCTACAACTACGTAAGATGCCTGGCATGCCATAACATAGTCTCAGGCTATACGTGCGGCGGCACGAACCCCGAGACGGACGCCGCAGAACCTTGTAACGCCTACAACAATGCGTACTTCAGGTACAACAACCACATTACACGAGGGCAGATAAGCAAACTTGTATCACTGTCGGCAGCCATCAACGATGATCCGGGGCCACAGGTATTCGAGGACGTACCTGGCACAAGTCCCTTCTATGCCTACGTGAATAGGCTTGCGAACAGGAACTTCATGGGCGGATATGTATGCGGTGGCCCGGACGAGCCATGCGGCCCCGAAAACAGACCATATTTCAGGCCGGGTAGGAACGCATCGCGTGGTCAGCTATCGAAGATCGTTAGCAACACAGTAGGATACTCCGAGCCACACACTGAAGTGACCTTTAGCGATGTGCAGACCGATAGTCCATTCTACCTGCCTGTCCAGCGCTTAGCTTCGCGAGGCGCCATGTCCGGCTACGGCTGTGGAGGCATTAACCCTGAGACAGGAGTAGCTGAGCCGTGCGACGAGGCTAACAGGTCGTACTTCAGGCCCGGCAACACGGTTACCAGGGGCCAAGCCTCGAAGATAGACGCCAACACGTTCTTCCCCAACTGCCAGACACCTGCTAGCAGGTAAGTATCCGGTAAGACCCGGCAACAATAGGAGAACTTCTCGCTAGCGAGAAGCAGCTTATCTGAGAATAAAGAACAGGAACCACGTGGGGTTCCTGTTCTTTATTACAGGCTCGTACGTGAGAACGTTTCCAGGGGAGGAACCAGGCAAAGAGAAGGGGCAGCCTGTTAGCTGCCCCTTCTCTTTGCCTAACCCGCTTGGGCTACGATATGTGTCCGGCGGGCACTTTCCCTGCAACGTCCATCTCTGATGAAACTGGTATTGTGCTCCCTATGGGCACAACATATGTCGTAGAGGTCTCTGTGACAACGGGCTCCATATGTACAGTGGCAGCAGCAGGTGCGACTGTGCCTGTCTGTGTAGAGTCGATCCCGGCAGCGCCTTCGCGTAGCTCTCGCACCGACTGACCAAGCGTCCGCCCCATTCCGGCCAACTTGCCTGGGCCAAAGATTATCATCACGATTACAAGTATGATCGCCAGATGAGTCGGTTGTAAAATACCCTCAAACATTGTTCTCTCCTGTTCCGCTAGTGACTTCCATGCCTGTTCAGTATACGACATTCAACGGCTAGCGGATTTGCAGGTGGCGCGGGTTTGCCTCCATCCTTATGTTGCGGGAGCAGTCAAGAGCCCTGTGCTCGGCGGAGCCACGCTATTTTGCAGAGCCGCCAACTGCTCCGCTGAGAAACCGGATGATGTGAGGAGATGAACCAGCATCTGTGTCTGCTTGAGCAGTTCGGCGTCCTGTGAGGAGAGGTGGTCCATAACCTGGCAGAGGTCGTGGTAGGTCTTCTGGGTAGTGTTGAACTGCTCCTCAGCCTGTAGCTCCTGCTTGCGCCCCAGGAGGCCCTGACCCACCATTATAACGATCATCAGGGGCAATTGGGGGACCGAGGCAAGAGTAAGCAGCAGCGGCCAGGGGAGCGGGTCGAAGCGCAAAATCGTAGCGTTGGCAGCTATCCAGAGGACTATCCACGCCATGATGAGCCAGAAAGTGGGCATTGCCTGGAAGAGCTTCGTCATGCGGGTTGCAACCTGTTGGTTGAAGTCGCCCGCCTTCCGCTCCGCCTCAAAGATGACGTTTACGTTTCGTGGGGTGTGTGGGTGGGGTATATGTTGGAAGATGATGCTGCTGGTCGGGAGGTGGTGCGTGTGTGCGGCCTGTTCGTTCTGTTCGCCCTGTTCGGATATCGTGTTCTGTGGTGTCGTACCGTTAAGTCCGGTTGACATCTATTTGCTCCTTTCTTATCCTAAATGACGCTGCTTAGAAAGGCGGCGTAGCCATATTGTGCCAGGCAGAGAGGCCGGCAAGCAATATGTCGTATGTCCAGTATAGCACTGCCGCAAACATCGCGTAAAGTTTAGCTCGTATACAATGCCTAATCTGCCAGGTTCCTCTTCGCTTTCACTATTGGCGATTAGAGTGTCGCCGGCAGACGTTACTTCACGCTGTCGCGCCGCTCTATACCAATCATGCTCAGGGCTGCAAAAACAAGAGCCGCAGCACTCAACGTGAATAGTCCTTCCCAGTGGATGCCTTCCGTGAGCGGTTTACCGTAAAGGTGGGAGATAGAAAGGCTGCGCGCCCAATCAGGCAGATCGAAGATAGGGGCCACCGTCCCGAAGACGAACATTATGGCTACAAGCGCACCCGTAATGGGAATAGCATACAAGGGGCGGCGCTGCCATGTTGCTACGCAGAGGCCGAAGGCCGCCACCAGCAGTGCCAGAGGGAAAGTAGCGAAGAGGGCACCCACCATGCGCCCACTATCCAGGTTGACCCCGGCCAATGCACCGGTGGTCAGGGCGAAGGTTCCGATCAGAAGCAGGATTAGCCACAGGCCCGCAGCCACCGCCAGGTAGTGCGCTGCGAGGATCTGCCACCGAGGTAAGGGTAGGGACGCAAGTATCTCAAGCCGGCCCTCTTCTTCATCTCCGGCCCATGCATCGACCCGCGTTATCGCGAATACGGTCAGCAGCACGGGCAGGTAAATAAAAAGGGCCAGAGATATATAGGCTTCATTGGTCGCAACGTTTCCGAGCATCTTGCTTATCCAGCCTGCGCCTCTGGTTATCTCCTGAAGCGGGCCAAGTACGGCTGCGGCGGTAGAGACAACCGTCACCGCGTATAGACCGAGAGCCGTTCATGCTGTCCAGTTGCCGGATAGTTTACAATGAAGCAATAACCGGGCGCTGTTGTCCTCGCTACTCTTATCTCGCAAGAGCGAGCAATGTGCGCTTGCTGCATCTATATTAGGACGATTGATACTGGAGGGCAGGCAAAGCTTATGGCTGCTGGAGAACTGACCGGAGAGATAACTGTTTATGGTACAGCCTGGTGCAGCGATTGCAAGAGATCCAAACGCTTCCTAGGCGAGCAGCGGGTGCCCTATCGTTGGGTGGACGTTGACGACGATGCTGAGGGCCTGAAGTTCATTGAGTCGGTGCAGAACGGCGGTCACTCCGTGCCGACCATCCTCTTTGCTGATGGCAGCACGCTGCTCGAGCCGAGCAACTCACAACTGGCCGAGAAGCTTGGCATATCAACTCGCGCCAAACAGAGTTTCTACGATGTAGTAATCGTGGGCGGCGGGCCTACAGGACTGACTGCTGCGCTTTATACCTCGCGCGAGGGGTTCACGACGCTGGTGATAGATGGCGCTGGACTGGGCGGGCAAGTGGGCATTACCGAGTGTCTCGACAACTTTCCCGGATTCCCTGAAGGCATCACCGGTAGCGAATTTGCTGCAAGGCTTGTTCAGCAGGCGCAACGCTTCGGTGTTGAGCTGATTTCCGCCCAACCCGTGACCGAGATCATCAAGGACGACAGTTATACGCGCGTCCGCACCGCCGATGGGGCTGAATATTGCGCACATGCCCTGCTCGTCGCGACAGGTGCGAAGTACAGGCGGCTTAACATTAAGGGCGAAGAGAGCCTGATCGGCACCAGCGTTCATTACTGTGCCACTTGCGATGGACCTTTCTACCGTGGGCGCGAGGTGGCGGTGATCGGCGGTGGCAACAGCGCGGTGGAAGAGGGGCTCTTCCTCGCCAACTTCGCCTCACATGTTACCCTCCTTGTGCGCGGCGACCACCTTGAAGCGAGCCATGTGGCGCTTGACAAGCTCCACGAGCAGCAGAATGTGGACGTGCGTTACAATGTCGAGGTTGCTGGGCTGGAGGGCGCTCCAAAGCTCACCGATCTGCTGGTCAAGGACCGCACAACCGGCAAGGTTGGGCCTCTCACACCCAGGCCCGCCGGGCTCTTCGTTTTTATTGGCCTGACTCCCAACAGCGCGTTCTTACCTGCCGGTGTCGAGATCGACGCACAGGGCTTCATTGTCACCTCAGCCACACTGGAGACTTCGATGTTAGGCGTCTTTGCTGCGGGCGATGTGCGTGCGAGTAGCACCCACCAGGCGGCCTCAGCCGTGGGAGAGGGAGCCACAGCCGCTCTCATGATCAGGAACTACCTGCACAAGATGGGCTAAGGGTTCATAAACGAGTGGTCTTACACTCAGTGCGCAATTGCTCGCGCGCTCATCCCTGATTGGGATGAGATGAGTGAAAAGCTATATTCTTGCAGTCCCTGGACTGGATACGCACATGATCTACGTAACGTCACACTGGAAGTGGATTGACATAACATGGACGATGGCACCAATACAGGGCGCGTACCCGCGCCTTCCTGGCTTGATCTGTACGACTATAGGCGAAGGGTCGAAGAGATTTATCGGGAACGAGATGCAGCACTAGTGTCAGGAATAAGTGAACTGACGGCGCTACAACGCTTTCGCGAGCAGAAGAACAGACTTTTACGCTATCACGCTCAATCTCCTTTGACTCCGGTGCAGCAGACTACATTCACCGCCCTGGCCTATTTCCCACTTGACCCACTACTTCGACTGGAGGCTACTATGGAGCCCATCACGAGTGTGGAGGAGGTGGCACTGCCGACCAGTGGCACGCACGACATGCCGATGCGCCGGGCGGCGTATCTCAATTTCAACATGGCAGGGCAGGATCTCAGGCTGGCGGTCTACTGGATCGATGTCTACGGGGGAGGGCTCTTTGTGCCGTTTGGAGATGAGACTTGTCCTTCGGAGAGCTACGGCGGTGGTCGCTATCTCATCGACACGGTGAAGGGGAGCGATTTCGTGCACCTCGACCGCGATGCGGCGCGTGGGGAGCGCGCCGAGGTGTGGGGCTACAGGGGCGGCAAGGTAGTGCTCGATTTCAACTATGCATACAATCCCTCGTGCGCGTACAACCCACAATGGGTCTGTCCACTCCCCCAGAGGGAGAATCGACTGCCGGTACGTATAGAAGCGGGGGAGCGCAGATTCTACGACTAGCGCAGGAGTGCGGAGCACGAGGCGTACGACTCAGATGGCAGGACACGCACAGGGTCGACGGATCTCGTCCTGGTTGAGCCATATGACTCCATTCGTCCGGTTCAACTCAGATGATCAGATGGCCGCCACGGACGCAGGGTCCGTCAATGAGACGCTCGACAATAGCAGCCAACACCTCTACGCGCTGACCACCGGTTCACGTGGCGTGTCAGCTACAGCACACAGGCATTCGGTCACCTGATAATCTGGTACTCTTGGCCGATGCTAGTCTGGTGCCCACAACAGGAGCAGCGGGCTTGCCATCAGGCGGAGCAGGACGTGCTACTCGACGACAGGCGACATACTAACGGGACGGCAACTCTGCTGTTATAGTGGCCGTAAGAAGAATAGCACTCGGCAAATTCGCCCTGTGCCGTTGTTCGCACGGCCACGCACCACTTATGAGCGAAGCGGAGATCCCCTTCCTGAACAAAGAAGTATGTGGATAACTATTCCAGCCTGCCATTGACAGCCAGGCTGCACGCATGTATACTTAGGCTACTTCAGAGATTTGAGCTATGCTCCAATAGCTGGGGTAAAGAAAAACTCTGGAGGGTCCGTCAGGTCCGTTCGGAGTTTTCTTTTTGCCTGTTTGCAGGTGCTTTCAGTATCGATTAGCCCTACAGATCAGGCTCGTCAACATGATATAATTCTCGGAGCATCTGAGGATCACGGACTGTGGCTTCATGAAGAGCCAGTTAAAATCGCTGAGACTATCCTCGTCCGAGACATGTGCTAGAGGCCCAGGGCTCTCCAACAAACAGGGCATTAAAATGGTCAACCAGTGCATCGTAGACATTCGGGCCTCAGATACACTGGTTGTTTATTGCGGAAGGAATGGGGGGCGCACCCATCAGACCGCTCCACACTTAATAACGACGCTCTACGCTAAAAGATAGTGCCGCTTGCAGGCAGGATGGAAAATGCCCTTGCAGCAAGAGCCTAGCCGCCTTTCGGCAGCGTAGGATGGACTTATGCGTGCTAACAACCTTCAGACGCGCGAGGCAAGCAGCGGGCCATAGGCTCTCCGGATCAGGACCAGGTACATGACTCCCTCGCGCCTGGCAGACGTCGCTTGATTTAGCGCATCAGCCTGGCAGCGAAGCCGGAGTAAAATAACAAACAAGAAGAGCAGTCCACCGACTGCTCTTCTTGTTTGTTATTGCTTACCCTGCTTGCCACTTTTGCTTTGTGCTTTGGCCGCTATTTGCCCCGAGTCAGCGCCTCTCGATAGGTAGCATCGACGATCGGTAGGTATTCCTGGTGGCGTTTGATATAGGCTGCTACGAAGGGGCAGACGGGCATCACTTCAAGACCCTTCGTGCGCGCGTCGTCGAGGGCCGATTTCACCAATTTCCCTCCGACACCCTGCCCCTCCACTGCGTCGGGCACCTCTGTGTGCGTGAAGGAGATCTTTCCAGGCGTCAGGGTGTAATCAGCGAAGGCCGTCTCACCGCCCACCTCAACCTCGTAGCGATGTTTTGCTTCGTTGTGCTCTATTTTCAGCTCTTCAGCGTTGATGCCCATTCTTGATGCCTCCTGGCTTTGTTGACTTTCGTCTGCTGATCTACCTGTTGACCATTGTACCGCTGCATCCTGGAGAGGTCAATGTTGCCGGTCGGGGTGCTAAGAATAGGCAGCGATGCTCAAATAACAAACAAATCAAGACACGGAGTGTTTCGATTTGTTTGCTTTACTTTCGAAAGCCAAAGGGTCCATGTAGCTGCGCCAGGGAAGTGACTGTGACTGCCTTTCGGCGCTTTACTGGGCTTCTAGTTTCTCGCGCGCGGCACGGCTCAGGCTTTTTACAACCAGACCATAAGAGTCGTCAATGAAGCCCAGCACCACTTCATCTTCGATTGTGCCATCCAGGGTGACTGTGTTCCAGTGCTTTTTGCTCAGATGATAGCCGGGCTGTACCGCAGGGTACCGGGCGCGCATGTCTGTAGCGTACTCCGGGTCGCACTTCAGGGAGATGTATACAGGCGCGCTCTCCACGGTTACTACAGCGAACATCTTTCCTCCCACCTTGGGAACCAGTGCGTCGGGCCCGAAAGGGTAGTCCTCGACAGCGCCTTGCTTATCGAGCAGGTACGTGCGTACGGTTTTGTAGTTGAGCATCTTTTTGCCTCCATTGTTTGCTCGGTTGTGAACCGATGTTCTGGTTACTGTGGCGGTACACACGCCACTCTTGACTGGCTAACACCTCCATGAGCAGTGTATCACGAACATGAATGGTCGCACGGGATGTGAATGCGCCCCCTGCGAAGTCTCTTAGTCTCTCCGAAAGTGTCAATGTGGTTGAGAGTGTAAGAATAGGTCAACTCCCTTGCTGGATGCTATTATGGCACGGTTCGCGACGCTAAGGCGGTATGAACGGGGTACGAAACAACAAATGGTGCCGAGAAAAACTATATTACAACTATACTACTAGGCTAATAAACCAATAAGCCATATTAAGAGCTAATATCCGGCTCCGCTCGTACTTTGGGCCATGTGTCATGCCTCTAATCGGGGCAAACACGGTGGTTAAGCACCTGTCACTTAAGACCGCCAACGAAGGCAGGAGCGGGCATAAAGGCACGACGCCAAGCTGGGATCGAGCCGACACCCGCGGCATGATCCGTGCATGATCCATGTCTGTGGCGGGCGACAATCACACTCGCACCGCCGGTTCATCTCGTGGGCTGACTTATGTTTTACCTTTCTGAAGTAATAGGCAAGTGGGTCATCTACCCTGGTGGCAAGCGGGTAGCGCGCATCCGCGACGTTGTAGCTGAGATCGTCATAGTAGAAGATGCCGCGCAAGTTCCCTTCTCTACAATACGCCCCTCAACACAAGAGAGTGCCGCCTCCCCGCCCCAGTCGGACTGGGGTGACGAAGAGGTAGTCGAGTTGGACATGCCCAGGATCAAGGGGTTGCTTGCCTCTGAGGGGCGCAACCAAGATCTCTTTTTCGTGCCTATCGATTCCGTCGCGGTATTTGATAAGTCAGGAGTTCGCCTCTTCTCATCGAGCTTAGCTCAGGCGTCGTTCGAGCGGAGTGAAGGGGAGATGCTACTTGTGCGCGACTTGTGGGATAAACAGGTGGTAGACCTTGAGCATCGTAAGGTAGTCCGTGTCAACGACGTAATGCTTATCGAGGTTCGTCCCACTGGCGGACTACCTGAGGGTCCGGGAACAGGGAGTGGCCAGGCTCTTGGGCGCTGGCTGGTGCGCGGAGTCGATATTGGACTTGGAGGCTTCATAAGGAGGCTGCATCTAGGAGCGCTCTTTTATGCGGTTGCGCGCAGGCCCGCCCATGCACATGTCGTCCGGTGGCAGCACATCGATATGTTCGGCACTTATGTGCCTGGCGGAGTGCCTCTCCTTCACAAAAAACTTGCCCGGCTGCACCCTGTAGAGATAGCGCGCATCACCGACGCGGTCAGCTATCACCAGGGGGCTGAGATTATCGCCTCCCTCGACGACACTCTGGCGGCAGATACCCTGGAGGAGATCGTAG
Organism: Chloroflexota bacterium; assembly: GCA_030945985.1. Lineage (GTDB taxonomy): Bacteria > Chloroflexota > Chloroflexia > QHBQ01 > JADMIH01 > JADMIH01. Next base: position 6,709 of record JALYYZ010000406.1, on the reverse strand, counting down.
CTGAGCGGCAGACCGATATTGTGGAGAATATGCCGGAGGAGCGTGCCGCCGATATTCTAGAGGAGATGTCGCCTGACGAGGCGACGGACCTGCTCGCCGAACTGACAGAAGAGAAAGCCGGTGCTCTCCTTGAACAGATGGACCAGGAGGAGGCCCAGGAGGTCCGCCGTCTGATGCGCTACCCCGAAAAGAGTGCGGGTGGCATGATGACGACGGATTTCGTGCGCGTGCTGCCCGAGATGACCGTGGGCCAGGTGATTGATGAGAACAAGGACGTCTTTCTTTCGGCTGACCTCATTTATTATATGTACGTGGTCGACACGATGGAGAACCACAACCTCCTCGGGGTTATCACTGTGCGCGACCTGCTGGTACACGACAGGGGCGACGTGGTCCACGATTTCATGTTAGACGATTTCCTGAGCGTTCGCCCTGGCGAACGCGAGCAAGAAGTCGCACGTAAAATGGCCGAGTACAACCTGCTTGCCCTACCGGTGGCTGACCGTAACGGCACTCTACTCGGCGTGGTCACCATCGACGATGCGCTGGATGCCGTACTCCCTGAAGGCTGGAAGAAGCGGCTCCCACGTGTCTTCAGCTAGGTAGAATTGCGAGGCGCGTCTTACGATTGTTCTGCGGGTCCCAGCGCAGACTAATCACGAAGGAGCAAGCGGCCTGGTACAGAACGAGGCGAACGGAAGAACTGGCGCAAGATATAACAAGATTATGGCAAGATTATAGTACAGTGGCAGCATCGCGGACCAGGTCAGCGTCTACATGCAGCCACCATGTTAGAACATAGACGAAGCCGAGCGGGCACCGCAGCTTAATGGGCACTCCCGGATAGCAGAGAGGATCACGCGTCGTTTTACCCTTTTAGAGGTGCTATGTCCAAAGAGGCACGTGAGGAAAGACAAGAGGTGAGGTCGAGTGCGCCACCAGCGAACGGTGGCGCCCACGACGCGAATCCAGGGGGCGACGGAGCGAGTAAGCCGGCAGGATCAAAATCGGCTCGCCCGACCATGTCCGGCAGTGCGTTGCGCGACAAGACCGAGCAGGCGAGGAGCACGATAGCCGCCAATTCATCGGGCGACCTGGGAGAGATTGAACCAAAACGGCGCTATGCTCTCCACCCTAGCCAAACCACCGGCCCCAATATGCCTACCTGGCTGCGCGTGCCAATTCTTGGACCATTGCGTCGGGTGCGCCGGGCGCGCTGGTGGCCATACCTGGCGCTGCTGGGGCCAGGCGTGGTTGCCGCGTCGGCGGGGGATGACGCGGGGGGCATAGCTACATACGCTCAGGCAGGGGCGAGCTATGGCTACACCCTTCTCTGGGCTATGCTCGTGGTTACAATCAGCCTGGTTCTCGTGCAGGAGATGTGCGCGCGCATGGGAGCCGTCACGGGCAAAGGGCTCTCCGACCTCATACGCGAGCAATTCGGCGTCGGCTGGAGTCTGCTGGCGGTGGGTGTCCTCTTTGTCGCCAATGCGGGTGTGACTGTCTCGGAGTTCGTCGGTGTCGCCGCAGCCGCAGGACTTGTCGGCATACCCGGCTGGGTGGCTGTGCCGCCGGTAGCTTTTCTTATCTGGTGGTCCATTACAAAGGGCTCGTACAAGGTGGTCGAAAAGGTATTCCTTCTCCTGTCTCTGGTGCTTTTCTCGTATGTGATCGCCGCATTCCTCGCGAAGCCGCCCTGGGGCGAGGTGGGAGCGGCCTTCTTTAAGCCGACTATTAGCTTCGCGCCGGCGGACCTGGCCGTGCTGGTGGCCCTTATCGGCACGACGATCACTCCCTACATGCAGTTGTTTGTGCAGTCGGGAGTGGTTGAGAAGGGCGTCACACCCAGGGACTACAAGTACACTCGCTTCGATACAGTCTTCGGGGCCATCTTCTCCGACGTTGTGGCCGCCTTTATAATCATTGCTACAGCAGCTACTCTCTTCGCGCAGCACATACCGATCAACAGCGCCGCCGATGCCGCCAAAGCTTTAGAGCCTGTTGCCGGCACTTCCGCTACCGTCCTCTTCGCGCTCGGTCTCTTTGGCGCTTCGGTGCTGGCTGCGGGCGTGCTTCCCCTTGCCACAGCCTACTCGGTGACCGAGTCGCTCGGCTTCGAGAAGGGAGTAAGCCTCTCGTTCAGTGAAGCGCCGGTCTTCATGGGCCTCTTCACCGCGCTCGTTGCTGGGGGCGCTTTGATCGCTATAATACCAGGACTCCCGCTCTTTGCAGTGCTGCTGGCGGTGCAGGTGCTCAATGGCTCCCTCCTGCCGATCCTTCTGGTATTCATCGTCAAACTGGCAAGCAACAAAGATATCATGGGCCGGTACGCGATAGGGCCACTCTACCGGGTGCTCGCCTGGGCATCCGTGGTCGTTATAGCGGTGGCCGTGGCACTCATGCTGGTGACTCTTGTGATTCACTAAGTGCCTTCAACTGGGCCTGGTCAGGGCCTCGTTTATGTAGCTTCCTGGACCTCTTGGCTTTTGAAAGTAGAACAAACAAATCAAAACGCGCAGGGTTTTGCTGTCCGATGGCCTGAGTGACCGTTGCAGTGAGAGCAAAGATCGGCGTGGAGCTTGCTGCCTCTATTGGCTCGGCACTCTTTGCATGGAAACTAGGGCGTGTTTGCGAATAACGCCCTGTGACTAATGAACATTTACAAATTAATCATCATGGATCTGCTGTGGTCATCGGCCATGCACGGCGGCAGCCTCAAGTAAGCTGTGACTGTCCTTCATGCACGGCGGCAGCCTCGCCTGAGGGGACAACTCTGGGTCTCGCCAGTCATCCGCTCTCTATAATGATTTATTTGTTAATGTTCATAAGTCACGGGCTACACGTTGGGAAGTCTCCTTCGGAGACTCCGAGAGACTAACCAGTCCCGAAGGGACTTCCCAACGTGTAGCCCGTGACTTTAGTCACAGGGCGGTCTATACCCACAGCGAGCCATTTGCAAACACGCCACAACCACAGCGGTGCCCGCCTGTTGCGGAGTGGGCGCGGTGCTCGCCGCAGAAGGGATCTGTGCTTCAGCGGGCGGGAGGTGTAACCTGTTGTCTCACTGCTGCAACGGTCGGCTGGGTAGCAGAGGTTTTTCGAGGTAAGGTCGCTGCATCTACAGCTTGTGCAGATATGGTTGCTGTAGCCAGGGCCGTCGTGGCGCCTTCCACGCCGGCAGCCGGGGCTACCCCGAGGTCACAAGCAGTAAGCAGGAAGGCCGCTGCCGCCCTAGGAAGAGAAGCAGCGCCCGTCGGGCGGAGCCATGGCTTGACGGGCGAGTTGCGGGTGCGTAGGAGTGAGATTGCTGCAATCCGCCGCATGGCCATCACCTTCCCACGGCCAGAGTCTCGGCATATGCTTCGTCTGCCTGGACCGCCGTCAGCTTGCCCGCCGTGACTAATGCGTCGAGCACCCGGCGTTGTCGCTGCTTGGCGAGGTTGAAGTGAGTGGTGGGAGCGTAGGCCGAAGGGGCCTGGGGCAGACCGGCCAGCAAGCTTGCTTCTGCCCAGTCAAGCTCGTCAGGATTCTTGCCGAAATAGTGTTGGCTCGCCTGGACAATCCCCCATTGACCATCTCCGTAGTAGATAGCGTCTATGTACATCTGGAGAATCTGCTCCTTAGAATAGCTGATCTCCAGTTTGACACCCATACCAATCTGGTCCAGTTTTGTGATGATGCTCTCGTCGTCGGGAACATACAGGTTCTTGGCAAGTTGCTGGGCAATTGTCGCTCCACCGCGCGGCGCGCCTTTAGTGGCGGTATCCCAAGCCGCCTTGACCAGACTCACCGGATCGACGCCGGGGTGCTCATAAAAGCGTCGATCCTCGGTCGCCACTATCGCCTGCGTGAACTTATCTGGCAAGGGAAGTCCCGTATCCATTCCCCCGTGATCGCTGAGCACCTGGGTTGTGCGCGCCTGAGCGTCCGTGACGCTCGGGAGGGAAGCCAGAAAGAGTGCGCCTACTGCGGCGCATGCAATGCTGAGGGCCAACAAGGTAACCATCAACCTGTTCAACAATCGTCGAAGAGTGCGGCGAGGCTCAGGGTGTCCCTGTACTGCCATCCTTTGGGGCGCGATCCTGCCCGATTTCGGCTGCTCGGTTCTTGTGCGTATGGCCTGTTGCTTGCGACCGTCCGGCGCTGTGCGTGTGTTCAATTATTCCTGCTCGGGTTTTGCATTGTAGACTAATGGGAGTTAAAGTCGCTGCGGTGCCCCATGTGGCGCAGCGCTCCGTGGGCGGTGGCTGGCAGGAAGACCAGGTGCTTGACCTTGCCTTCGAGGTCTATTTTACCCTATATTGATCGATTTGTTCCGGGATTCCTTGTTCTGTTGTCTATGTGATGGCTTCTCTCTGCATGCCAGCCTTGCGGTCCCGCGCTATGGTGTGATAACCAGGGCCATTTGGTCGAAGTAGCTCCAGCGCCGTAGGAAGGAGGTCCAATCGGTGTAATAGAAGCTGCCATTGCCCACATCCATGAGACGTACGCCGTCCGGGTCATAGCCATACACTACAACGCTGTGCTCGCCAGGCACCAGCTTGAATTTATCGCCGTTGTAGCTCTCATGCAAGACCGATCTCTCAATATTCTTGCCGGTTGTAATCCAGACTACGACCGGGTTGCCCGCCGCTACGTTGGCTTTCAATCGACTCACACCTCCATAGAAGGCAACGGCATTATAGCCGTGCGCCTCGAGCACAGGTATCAGCGCCTCGGCGTAGACCCCATAATCGTCCATGCCGCCTACCGGGCCGTCGATGTCACCTCGGAAGCCGAGGTGGGGATCTGGACTGCTCGGTACCTCGCGCACGAAATCGCGCTGTGATACGACGTTCCCCCAATAAAGCGTCACGGCAGCGGCCGCCGCATACTCGCAGTCGAGGCTGTACCACTGCGATACTGACGGGAAGCCGGCGATCACCGCTTCATCCTTAGCGGCATGGACTTGCTGCGACATAGCAGGCAGAACAAGTACAGCGCCCAGCAACATGCCGGTCGACATAATGCATCTTATTATCATGCTCTGCCGGGTTGAACGGATCATAGCAGTACCTCACTTGTTATTCTGGAGACGTATCGACATCCGGTCAGCACAGCAACCGGCCCCTGGATGGCCGGCCCAGTTGCAGCATGGCCTGCAATCGTCATGCTCTGATAGCTACCGGCCACCTGTGTCCCCTAGTAAATACGCCTGGAGCGCTTCCGCATAGCCGAGGGCTATTGCCTGGCGCACGTCGTCCTTCTTGAGCTGAACCGCTCCGCTGGATGAGCTCAGGTAGAGGGACTCGGCGAGCACGCCAGGCATGTTGGCAGCCCTGACATGGGCCGGCGGGTTAACCGGGCCGAGCACGAAGATGTGCCGCGTGTCGAGCCACAAATCGCTGTGCAGAGTCTGCGCTTCGACCTGGTAACCCGCAGCCGCCAGCTTCGCAGCTAGCCGGTCCAGCACGAGTTGGCCCAACCGCTTGCTCTGCTCGGGAAAGGCGCAGTCCGATGTTGAGCAGTAGAACACCTGCAGTCCGCGAGCTTCTTTCTCGTGCGGCACGCTATTGGCGTGGATACTCAGGAATACCTCAGCGTGAAAGGCGTTCACGATGTCCACCCGCTCTTGCAGGTCGTCCTTCGGACCTCCCACAACGCCATCGCCATTCGCGTCCGCCGGCCAGGGCGCTGTGAAGGTATCGGCGCTCTCCCGTGTCAGCACAACACTTGCACCGCGAGCCCGCAATATATCGCGCACCCGCAACGAGACGTCCAGGTTGAATTCGGCCTCCGAGAGAATTAGCTTGCCGCTGTTTGGATCAAGCACCACAGCACCGAGGTCGTCACGAGGCCCATGACCAGGGTCGATGCCGATCCGCCTGCCTGCAAGGGGCCGCGACATCTTGGGCGTCGGAGAGGGTGAGATCGCGATAGTCTGACTACGCTGCGTAGGTTCTTCTACAGGTCCACGCGTGAAGAGCGCTATGTTTGGCCCTCGCGCGACGGCGGCTCCGGATCTGCCGGCAGTGCCTTCAGGTTGCACCGTTTGCATGGCCGTTACCAGGGCTGCGGAGGCAGTGGAGCCGGGAACGGGCGGCCTGATTAGGGCTGCGCCGGCGATCAACAGTGCGCCGGCTGATAGAGCCGAAAGCAGCATCGCCCACCACAAGGGTGATCGGAAAGCAACATTCTTAATCGCCACGACCTTTCCCCCGGAGGCGTCAGTCGGCTTCGTCGCGCTATCCTCCGAGGACATATGGAATGAGTACACTATGTGATGCAGCAACGATGAGAGGCATAATTCACTTCCTGGTGATACATACCTGATGAGGCCTGATGAGGCCAGTTCCTGATATACTCTACGCTTAACTCAGTCGCATGGTGCGTGCCGATGTGACTGGTGAGAAAACCAGGTAGCCCTGACAGGGACTACCTGGTTTACGTTCTCCATAATTACATGGCGCGTAACTGCGGAGGAAGACGTTGAATTCAGTCTACTAACCTGTTACTGACCGGCGGGCCGTGCTGCCAACACGACTGTGACATCGTGCTCGCTGGTGCTGTTCGGCTCGATCACGGTCAGCTTGACGCTGTCGCCAATCTTGTGCTTGCTCAACAGTGTTGGCAGTGCCGAGTTGTTGTCTGTGCCGAGCGCCACACCATCAAGCTTGGTGATGATGCTGTTGTTCTGAATCCCTGCCTTCGATGCGGGGCTGCCTGCTAC